>JAOZOC010000402.1 GCA_029933495.1 Bacteroidales bacterium | reverse complement strand
TGTTTATTAGACTCCATTATTCGAGTAATTCAAAACAATCCAGAATTATTGGTCGAAAAGAATTTAGTAGAACAATACACTACTATAATATTAAAAGAAAAATTAGAAGAATCAGTTTTTCTTTCTTTTACAAATATAGAAAGTATTTTAAACAAACAAGATGATATATTACATATTTTAACAGAGTATGAGATGATGGATCTATTGCATCGGATAAAACCTCATTTATCATTTATTACAATCACGGCTAAAGTAAAAAAAAAATCAAAGCCAAAAACACTATTTTTGCAAAGATTCTTATGAAAGATTTTGGGATTTGAACAGTAACATTTTATCTGAAATATTTGAACAGGATGAAAAGACAGGTCTTGTTGTCAATCATCTTGAAACCTATTCTGCATCCAGATTGCAACTTGCCGGACTTGTGGGTTCATCACGTTCGATAACTGTGGCAGCCGTTTACAATCAACTGCAAATAAACCACCTTGTCATACTTCCCGATAAAGAGGCCTCTGCATATTTTCTTAATGATTTAGAAAATCTTTTTGGAGAAAAGAGTTATAGCTACCACAAAAAGAAAATTCTTTTTTATCCTGCATCTTATAAAAAAACCTATAATCTACACGATCAGGATAGCACAGATATATTAATGCGTACCGAAGTTCTTAAAAGGTTAAGTTCAGGCCAGCGCAAAAGCATAATAGTCACCTATCCTGAGGCACTTACCGAAAAGGTTGTAAGGAAGGCGTATCTGAGCAAGAATACAATCAGACTGAAACGGGGAGAATCTTCATCTCTTGATTCTATTGCCGACCTGCTTATAGAAAATAATTTTGAACGTACCGATTTTGTCTATGAACCGGGTCAGTTTGCCATCCGTGGCGGAATAATTGATGTTTTCTCTTTTACAAACGATCATCCCTACAGAATTGAATTTTTCGGTGATGAGGTTGAGTCGATTCGCTCTTTTAATCCTGTTGACCAGCTTTCGATTGATAAACTTGACCATATCACGATAGTTCCAAATATTCAGGACAGGAAAATCATTGAGAAACGCATATCTTTTATTTCATACTTACCTGCCAGCACTGTTATTTGGTTTGATAATATTAATTTTTCATCCGACAGAATTGGATTTGAATACGACAGGGCAAAAGAGGTTTTCAATAAAGATGAAAATGATTTTTCTAACCTCTCCCCTTCTGCACTTTTCACTGATAACAAAAAGTTTAACAGGGAAATCCTTGATTATTCAATAATTGAATTCGGACATCATTTCTTTTTTAAAGATGCTGAGAAAGTTACATTCAGGACAAAGCCGCAACCCTCCTTCAATAAAAATTTCGACCTGCTGATTGCCGATTTAACACGTAACACAAAAGAAGGATTACGAAATTTCATTCTGTCGGATAACACAAGCCAGTTGAAAAGGCTCATTGCCATTTTTGACGATATTCATGCAACAAAAGGAATATCACGGCAGTTCGATTTTGAAACCATCAACCTTGCTCTGCACGAAGGCTTTCTTGACGAAGACAAAAAAACAGCCTGCTACACTGATCATCAGATATTTGAAAGGTATCAAAAGTTTCATCTTAAAGAAAAATTCACCGGCAAACAAGCCATTACCCTCAAAGAGATTTATAACCTTCAACCCGGAGATTTTGTGACACACATCGACCATGGAATCGGAAAATTCGGAGGGTTGGAAAAAATCGACATCAACGGAAAACAGCAGGAGGCTATCAGGCTTATTTACAAAGATGGTGACCTGCTTTATGTGAGCATTCATTCATTGCACCGGATTTCAAAGTACGTTGGGAAGGACGGGACTGCACCTGCAACAAACAGGCTTGGTTCCAACAGTTGGGCTAAACTCAAGGAGCGGACAAAAAAGAAAGTCAAGGATATTGCAAAGGAGCTAATAAAGTTGTATGCAGAGCGCAGGACCACCAAGGGTCATCAATTTCCGCCCGATTCATATCTGCAACATGAACTCGAAGCTTCGTTTATCTATGAAGATACTCCGGACCAGCTAAAAGCGACCATTGACCTGAAAAAGGATATGGAAGCAGAATATCCGATGGACAGACTTGTTTGCGGCGATGTTGGATTCGGAAAAACAGAGGTTGCCATTCGTGCCGCTTTTAAAACAGTTGCCGATAGTAAACAGGCAGCAGTTCTTGTTCCTACTACAATCCTGGCATTGCAACATTATAAAACATTTAGCGAGCGGCTAAAGGAATTCCCCTGTCGTGTTGAATATATAAACCGTTTTAAAACCCAAAAAGAGCAGACAAGAATAAAACAAGAGCTTAAAGAGGGTAAAATTGATATCTTAATTGGAACTCACCGCCTGATAAGCAAGGATATTGAATTTAAAGACCTTGGTCTTTTTATCATTGACGAGGAGCAGAAGTTTGGTGTGGGAGCCAAAGAGAAACTAAAAAAGATAAAAGTGAATGTTGACACACTCACACTTACTGCCACACCAATACCACGCACACTGCAATTTTCGTTAATGGGTGCCCGCGACCTTTCGATCATCAATACTGCCCCACCAAACCGTTATCCTGTACAGACAGAGCTTCGACCTTTTGGGGAGGAGGTTATCAGTGATGCCATCAACTATGAAGTCGACCGTGGCGGACAGGTCTTTTTTGTCCATAATCGTGTTCAAAATATTACCGAAGTAGCTGATATGATTCACAGGTTTTGTCCTGATGTATCTGTTGTTATCGGACATGGTCAGATGGATGGCCATAAATTAGAGAAGGTGATGCTCGACTTCATTCAAGGGAAGTTTGATGTGTTGCTTGCCACTACAATCATTGAATCGGGGTTAGACATACCAAATGTAAATACAATAATAATCAACCAGGCGCAAAATTACGGACTCAGCGACCTGCATCAGCTACGCGGACGTGTGGGCAGGGCAAACAAAAAGGCATTCTGCTATCTGCTTACTCCTCCCCTGTCAACACTTACATCAGAAGCGTCAAAAAGGTTGAAAGCCATTGAGGAATTTTCAGAACTTGGCAGTGGATTTAATATTGCTATGCGTGACCTCGATATCCGTGGTGCCGGAAATATTCTTGGGGGAGAGCAAAGCGGCTTTATCTCGGATATTGGTTTTGAGATGTATCACAAAATCCTTGATGAGGCCGTACACGAATTGAAAGAGACAGAGTTTAAAGAGCTTTACAAGGAGGAGATAGAGAAAGAGTATGTACGTGATTGTCAGATTGAAACAGATATGGCTATCCTGATAACAGATGACTACATAACAAGCATCACCGAACGGCTTTCGTTATACAAGGAGCTTGACAATATCCAGGAAGAAGTAGAGCTGCAACGCTTCCGGTTACGTCTGATTGACCGGTTTGGGCCGGTTCCGCCACAAACCGAAGAGCTAATCAACACCATCAGACTACGCTGGATAGCCCGCGAACTTGGCTTTGAAAAGATCATAATGAAAAATGAAATGCTGACCGGGTATTTCATCACAAATCAGGAATCAGCATTTTATCAGTCGGAGAGATTTACAAAGATATTGCGATTCGTTCAGCAAAATCCCGGTCTGTGCAGAATGAAAGAGGCAAAAAACAGACTGACAATGACCTTTATGAACATAAAAAGTGTGGAAACCGGATTGAAGGTTTTGAAACAGATATTGGGTGAGGAATATATTAACCCACTATAAAAAGTTGCAGCTGATAAAATCGAAAATAGTGTTTACTCCTGCCCTCAAGGGAGCACTGATTTTCAGCCACTTCCCCTTTAGGGGATATAGGGGTAAAAGTGG
>JAOZOC010000028.1 GCA_029933495.1 Bacteroidales bacterium | reverse complement strand
TAACCGACTCAAGCAAATTCGGAAAAAAGAGTTTTGTTAAAATTGCCAACATCCCGGAAATAGATGTTATAATAACCGATGAAAATATCTCACCGGTTGATATCCAAAAAATTCAAATGCAGGATGTTGAACTGGTCATTGTTTAACAAAGAAGTATTCAATTTCCACGATTAACCCTGTAACATGAAATTTGTCCATAATCAGGTCAGGAAGATTGAATGCCAGATATAATTTTTCTAATGTGATGATTGCTTGTCTGGTAGCATCCCTCTCCTCAACTTTTGAATCGAAATAGCTTACCTTATTTAGTGAAATGGATATTTGGGGAAAGTGGATAAACGGACTTAGGCTGATATCCTGAAAACTTAACTCACCTGCTGTAATAGTGTTGGTGTAGTTCAATAGCCTGCGGGCAATGTCATCCTTGTTAAAACTAAAATATGCAAATAACACTACCAGTGCAATTAAGACCATCAAGAACAACCCAATTATTGTTTTAAATACTATGCGTATCAGTTTTTTCAATTTGTCAGAATAATGAGTTAAAATCTGTTTTCATAAAGATTAATTACAAATGTAAATTAATAATAATAATTCAATTAGACAACCTTGTATAATAATTAAATTAAATGTTATATGCTTTTGTGACAATTGACATTCAATAAAGTATTATATTATGAAGAAAACTCTTAAAGCTCTGGCCGTTATTGTCGGCGTTTTTGTAGTCCTGTTTTTATTTATACCCGGATATGTAAAAAAGGCGGTGTGGTACTGGGGACCATCCATTGATGATTATAAAATATTTTACAACAGGGTAATCAAAGCAGGAGAATATCAACCATGGGAAGAAGCCGTGAATTATAACGATTTCAAAATCCCGGACAGTATCAGGGAGGTCATTGAAGGATATAAACCCATTGCCGGTATTGTTATCCAAAATAAAAATATAATATATGAAGAATACTGGGACGATGCTGCCTTTTTATTGCTGGATTAACAATAAATTTTGTATTTGATTTTTTTATACTTTTGCTAAACCCTATTAAATAAATATTGATATTAGTTATGCCGGATACCTCAAAACAAAAATGGTTAGATAAAGGTTATGAGCATTTTGCACTGTATGGCCCTGAGAGTATTAGCATCAACAAAATTAGTAAGGAAATAAATTCTTCAAGGGCTTGTTTTTATCATTACTTTGGTGATATTGAAGTTTTGGATTCTATTTTAAAATTTATCTCAACAGACCTGTATTTGAAAATGCAAACAACATCATAGGGAAGATAAACTGTCAGGACAAACTTTTTATAAGGTATTGCGTTTTTTACAGGAGTGACAATAATATTCAGAAAATACAGTATAATTATATACATTTATAAAAAAAAATTTAAATATGCCGTTTATCTGGCAATTATCCATAGTCAATTTTAAGAAAAGGTCAATCATAAATGGCGTTATCCTGAATGGTAAGCCTCCTGTTCAAAAAAAAACCAATAGCATAAACACTTTTGCAGGTATCATTAGTTCCTATTTTAAAAAAAAATACGCAAACAAAGAGATTGTAATTTCAGTTGATGGGAAGAATCACCATTTAATTACTGATGAGAATAGTAGTTTTTTGCTGGAATTAGACAACCTGTCAATTAACAGTGTCGAGATATTCCCAAAAGATTTATCCATGCCTTTTGAATTATTTCAAACCTATCCTGTTGTTTTCAATGATACAGACTTTCCTCTATCCGTTATTTCGGATATTGATGATACGATCTTAATTTCATACACTTCAAATCTCTGGAAAAGAGTTAGTACATTACTGTTTGTTTCATCAAACAAACGAAAACCGGTCAGTTTTACAAGAGAGATTCTAAATACTATTAGCACTCAAAACGGCAGAATTTTTTATGTGTCCAAAAGTGAGAGTAACCTGTTTACTCTATTGACAGCTTTTATTAAAAACAGTAATTTGCCGGCAGGCAATCTTATGCTAACTCCCTTTCTCCGGTTTAATCAACTGTTGAGCCCTAAAAAAGGAAAAGACTTCAAAGAGCGAATGATCAGATCGGTAATAGATAATTCTCCTGAAAAAATGTTTATTTTAATGGGAGATGACACACAACAAGATATATCAGTTTACACAAGAATTACAGAATTGTATCCAAAGAGTATTTTTAAAATATACATCAGAAAAACACGTAAAAAATTACCTGAAAAGAAAAAGGAACAATTGAACAAATTAATGGGTTTAGCGGTTCCGGTTTTGTATTTCACTGACTCAGGTGATGTATTGAAAGAAATTAATTCGATGGAAAACTCACGCTTTTAGCAGGTCTGAGTATGCTTGCAGGAGTTGTAGCTTGGATATTAAACATGAGTTTTCATACACACCTGTGCGACGAAAAGGCATTTATCGAGCTTATTACCCCAAGAAAATTTATGATGTGGTCGCACTGTGGGTGCATTTCACCTGTTCTTTATGGGTTATAAAGGCTGGTTAAATCCTTCAGGATGGCAAGGTGGTATGCCCCCGGTAACCCTGGTGGCATTTGTTTTTTTTGCTATTGGGTATATTATTAATATCTTTGGCAGGAAGTAGGATTTATTGTTTATCACAATACTATCTTCTGTAATGTGCCAAATTTGAAATAATAAAGATTTTTGTCACACTGAATTAAAGTACATTATTACTTAGAAGAGTTAAAATTATGTACGAAGGTTGAAGTACAAAAGACAATTGATTAAAAGAAATAAATATAATAGTGGACTATAAAAATCTGTCATCATGAAATTATTGTTTGTTGTAAACCCCATTTCCGGCGGAATTGATAAAGGCCCTTTTTTGAAAGATGCAAAAGCATTGTGCAATAAATACAATATTGCTTATCACATTTTTAAAACAACCGGGAAAAATGATGAAACGAGCCTTAAGAAATTATTACCAGAACAACTTCCTGACAAAGTAATATCTGTGGGCGGAGACGGCACTACATTGTTTACTGCTCTTGCACTTATTGGTACCGGATATCCAATGGGAATTGTTCCTCAAGGATCAGCAAATGGGATGGCCAGGGAATTATTTGTCAATCCCAAACCCATAGAGGCTCTGAAAGATATTATCATGTCAGACAGAATAGAAGGACTCGACATTTTGAAAGTTAATGATGAATACTATACCATGCACATTGGCGACGTTGGCGTAAATGCACAGCTTGTTGAATCATATGAAAAAGACCCAAACAGGGGAATGGCTACTTATGCCAGGTATTTTTTTGAAGAAATGAACAAGCTGAAACATTTTCCGCTTAAGGTATATGCAAACGGTCAGGTTTACAACGATGAGGTATTGATGGTTGCTATTTGTAACGCCCGTAAATACGGGACCGGTGTGCCATTGAATGTGGATGGTAACCCTATGGACGGCAAATTTGAACTGGTTTTAATTAACAAGATTGATATAAAATCGCTCATCAAAGGAGGATTAGCCAGCATTGATGAAAAGTTCATCGACACTGATTCGGGGAGAATGATTGTTACAGATTATGCCGAGATTGTTTTTAATACACCACGACTATTACAACTTGATGGGGAAGTAATCGGCAAATTTGAAAAAATTAAAATAGAAATACTGAAGGGTGCGGTCAAATTTATCACTCACGGCGACAATACTTACTTAAATAAAACAGTAAAAAATCAATAAATATTTGAAATAGAGGATTAAAATTTAGCTTAAAAAAGAAAAACCGAAAACTTAAGTTTTTAAAAAACCGGATTCTGGAGTCATCAGTAAATTTGCCGGCATTATGTTACCTTGCACCCAGTTTCAACGGAATTACCTTCTCATTTCCGTCTCTTAGGATTGTCAGTTTAACTACATCTTCTGGTTGGTAATTTTTGAGTGCAACCGAATACTCTTTCAGATCATTTACTTTTTTACCATCTAAAGCAGTGATAATATCCCCTGCTTGCAGTCCGGCTTTTTCACCAGCCGATCCTTCAATCACCGAACCTATCTTAACACCTTTGCCTGTAAAGGCAAAATCGGGTACAGAACCCGTCGAGACCCTTCGGTTTGCCTTAGGTTTTACTGACTGCGAACTTTCCGGTTTTGTATGCGCTTTCCCTGTATATTCCATTGGCTCATCCCTGTCGGCAAGATACACCACGACTTCTTTTGCCACAGTAGCAACCTTCACTAGTCCCGGGCCGTCAATCTTATCATAAGTGTCTGACGGGCGGTGATAATCAACTGTTGCAGCCGTAAAGAGCTGAACTGCAGGGATTCCTTTCTCAATAAATGCAAACTGGTCGCTGGCGTCAAGCTCCTGCTGAATTATTTCACTCTTGATCCCGGTTGTATAGTCGGTCCCCATAAAAATGAACTTCCACTCTTTGGCTGTATTGGCATTGAGCACCATCAGCTTTCTATCGAACAGGCGACCGTCAGTATCAAGATTTATATCGGCAATGACATCACCTTTGAAATAATTTTTCAGATTTTCAACAAAATAACGCGAACCAATCAGTCCTGCCTCCTCACCTGTGAAAGCTGCAAAAATTATTGTCCGCTTCGGACCCGATTTTGCAAGATTTTTTGCCAGTTCAAGCAAAATGGAAACACCGCTTGCATTATCATCTGCACCGTAATGAATTTTGCCTTCATCACCCTGATGTACATCGGGCCAACCCAGACCGAGATGGTCGTAATGAGCTGAGACAACAACCGGATAATCCTTCAGCTTACTATCTGAGCCCGGGATTACAGCAATCACATTCTTCAGGGTCATTGTACCTTTTTCGGGGAATGTATATTCAAAAGTCTGGAAATAAGTATCACCTGCCGGTTGTAGTCCGTATGATTTGAATTTGTCTGCGATATATTGTGCAGCTTCATCCAGCTCCGGTGTCCCAAGTCCGCGGCCTTTAAGCTCTTCGGAAGCAAGATATTTTATGTGCGACATCATCCTTTTTTCAGAAAAAACAGGTTTGGTATAAGCAAGCGCTTTCCGCTCCTGATTTACATTAACACCTTCGGCATCTTTTTCAAAAACTTTTACCAAAGGAGAATTGATAACGGGCCATTGTCCCTTTGCAATATTCACAGGCTCGTTCCCCTCAAAGGCAAGAAAGCTGTACTTTCCGTAATGAGGCAGTTTTCTGATAAGTCCGTCAATTGCACCAGGATTTCCGGGAGACATAAAAAGCATACTTCTGGTCTCATCATCTTTCACAAAAACTGTCAGGGCAAAGCTGTTTCCGGCTTTTGGCAGTGTTTTGTTTCTGTATTTAACCGAATCTTCTCCGAATGATGCACCGTAAGCACTTAATGCCTCATCTACAATGCCGGCAAACCTATTCTCAAATCCGATTATCCAGGCTGTTTTGTCATTTGGCAATGCATCAATCTCATCGTCATAAACTATCGTAAAAGTATCGTTATCAGCAGATTTCCATTTTTCGGCAAGTTGGCTGTACATCTTTGAGTTATTATCATCAGCAGCCCTTGGCAGAATGAAAACATTCTCCTCGCTTGCCCAGATCTTTGATAAAGCAGGCGGCACTTCCGATGGGTCAAGAGTTCTGAAAACATCGTACTGAGGATCAACCACAAGTTTTACCGGCTTACTCTTTAAAGCCAGTTGAAAATCCTGCTCCTTTTTGTACATATTGACAGTAAAATGCTCAACACTCTCTTGTGTTGCAATAGCAACCGGAATATCAATATCAAAAGCAGCCGAATCCTGTGTTTGTTCCAGCGTCAGGAATACTCTGAATTCATCATTGTAATTATCTGTTTTTATTTCTTTTATAGCTAAAGCAGGTGCTCCTGTGCGGTCGATCCACTGATGGAAGAAAGGCTTCAGGTCGGTGCCGGAAATTTCCTCAAGCGATAATCTTATATCACCGAATGAGGCAAATTTGTATTTAAAATTCTCATTAAAAAGACTCATTCCCTTTTTGAAGTTATCATCTCCAAGTTTACGTCTGACCATATGCCACATCATCAATGCTTTACCATAGCCAATTGCTTCGCTTGGTCCGTCGTAGCGCGATGCAAATTTTCTAATTGGAAAGTCATTTGCTGGATTTACAAAGTCTGTGAATTTTTGCAGTGTGCTTCTGCGATAATCCTCTCCCTGACCACGCTGTTCCTTAATCAGGTGATCGGCCTCATAAGCCGTTATCCCCTCACACCAGTTTCCTTTGCTGAAATCAACATAAACACTGTTTCCCCACCAGTTGTGGAGAAGTTCGTGAGGATATGATGAATGAAGGATAAATGGAAAGCGTATGATCTTTTCGCCAAGCAGAGTGAACGAGGGCATACCGTAACCTGTTTCCCAGAAATTTTCGACCAGAGCAAATTTTGAATAGGGATATGCACCGATTAATTCTTCATACATATTCATATACTGCTCGGTTACTTCAAGATATTTATTTGCTATGCCCTCATCCGGAGTACGCAAAAAAGCCATTGCCATTATTCCATTATTCATAACATAAGAATATTCATTGAACTCAGCAGCTATCAAAAAAACCTCCTCCTGTGGTTTGTCGCAAAGCCATTCGTCAGTATGTTTGCCGTCTTCAATAAGTTCTTTCATTCTTTCGCCTTGCGAAACTGTTTTCCAGCCTTCGGGGAATACTGCAGTCATATCGAAGGTCATCAGGTTGTTCTCAAATGTGGGAACCCAGAAGGTTGAGCCTGCGAGGTAAACACCCTGATTGCCAATTATTCCGGGGGACTCGCTGAATCCTCTTTGGTAGTTCTCCTCACTTTGTTCAATTGCTGAAGCAATGCTTCCGCTATATGAAATTGCGAATCCGGCTGAGCCGTCTTTAAAGGAGACTTTCCATTTGTTTATCTTCAAGCCATCGTCATCACTACCTGTATCATCCCTATCCATACCAACATCGCCTGCACTGACATCCGATTCGACTTTCTTTAATTTAATATTTTTTGAAAACTCTGTTGGGATCAGGTCTGTATTCAGGCTAAAAATATAATCTTTACTTTCCGGCATCACAACGGAATCCAGAACTGTAATTTGTGATGATTCAGGGCTGACGAGTACTGTTAAAAAATGTTTTACTGTTCCTGTATTTTGCGATAAGCCGATAATCGCACTGAAAAATGCGAAAAGCAATATTGATGTTTTCTTCATCTGTTTATTTGTTTTGTAATTTAAAAAAAATTAGAATGCCTCAGTAAATCCGATTGCCAGAGTTTTGGAGCCTTTTTCGCCATAGCCGAAGTCAAACCTAATATTTGCTTTATGTTTACTGTCAACCATTACTCTAAGGCCAAACCCTCCCGAATACCACAGTCCGTCAAAGTGCATACCATTATACTTTTCAGCAACCCGGCCAGCACCTGCAAATGCAACCACACCAAATATTTTCCATACAGGCATTCTGTATTCAACCTGGGCAAAAGCCATTACTTTATCTCTTATAGCACCAAGATAGTATCCTCTCATATTGTTTGAGCCTCCTAATTTACCAAGAGAAAAATATGGAACTGCACCAAAATTACCAATGGTATAAGCCTGAAGAGCAATAACATGTTTGAGCCAGGGATTAAAAAATTTCCTCATATCAAGTTCAAAGGAACCATATTCAAAATCACCTCCCACATAACTGCCAAATATTTCGTAAGTTGAAGAAATATAGGTACCTTTCATTGCATTCTGTTTAAGATCACGGGTGTCATACGCGATTCCAACACCAAATCCGGAATTTATTCCCCCGTCATATCCCGGATATTTGTTTACGACCAGAAAACTGTTGGAATCCGCTTCAATGTCTAAATAATTAACATAATCCTGCACAATACCAAAATACAAATCTCTTGATTTAACAGGGCTAAACAGAAAAGCATTATCAAAAGCAAAACTTTTAGTTGTCAGCTTTTCAATATTATCACGGCTGACTTCATTCCCAACCCCGAGAATATACTCGGGAAATTTTATATAATTTGCTCCACCCCTGATAATAAACTTGTCTTCATTAAGATATAAAGTCGCTCCAACCACAACCTTAAACTGTCCTTCTGTAGAAAAGGAAATCAGCTCGCTAAAACTTGAAGCAGATGAAATTGTATCTCCTTTAACCAAATTGACCATATTATATTTAACAAGGCCAAACACAGTTCCTGTTTCAGTTGAATAAGTAACCATTGGAAATGGTAAAACCTTGAAAAGAGCTTCCGCTTTTTTATTGAATTTATCAAATTTTGACAGTGTGTCGGGAGCTATTGAATCAGCCTGAATATTTGACACCTTTTGTCCGGTCAAATGTAGTGTGCTGATAACAAGAAGAATATGTAGTAAAAAAAATCTTAATAATAACCTCATAATATTTTTTTGAGTTTTATGTCAATTTATTATACTGACTTTAAAGTGAATATACGATTTTAATAAACTGCCTGACAAAGGTATTTATTTTTTTGAAACGGAATGTTATTCCCCTTAACTGGGTTTTGAAGATTTAATTAGTTGAAAACTTTATATCGTTAGGATTTGGGGTTAGCCTTTCTTCTTCCTTATGTGTTACACAATAGACACCACCTGCATCCATTGCAGCAACACAACGATTGCAATGGTCGCAATCCGATTCTGTAACTTCGCCGTTTTTGAGCTTATTTACAAATTGAGGATCGCGTATAGTAGCTCTTCCCATCTGAATAAATTTGAAACCTTCATCAATAATATTTTCCATATCAGTTAACGAAACAGCTCCCCCAATGTAGATAACCGGAATCGAAACAGCATCTTTGATCCTGCGTGCTCCGTCAGCAAGGAATAATTTATCGAAAGGCACTTCTTCGACCATAAATTTACCGAATAATGTAAGGCCTGCCTTCATGAAAATATCATTTTGGTTTGATACCATCTCTTTTATGGGAACATTCCCGCGTAGCATATAAAACGGTGTCTTGGAAGTAAACCCGCAACTTGGTATTAAAGCATCGGCACCTGCTTTTTCAAAATATTTTGCAACTTCAACAGCCTCCTTAATCTGTAATCCATCCTTTATGCCATCATACTGGTTCATTTTCACAAGTATGGGAAAATTGTTGCCAACATACTTTCTAATCCGCTTTATTATTTCAACAGGAAATCGCATTCTGTTTTCTACAGAACCACCGTATTTATCATTTCGATGATTTGTGTATGGCGATATAAACTGGCTTAAAAGATAACCATGCCCGGCGTGAACTTCCACAGCATCAAAACCGGCCTGTTTTGCCATAGCCGCTGCTCTCCCGAAATCTTCAACTTTTTCTTCAATATCATCTTTCGTCATTTCACGACAATATGAAAGCCTGAACAGGTTGAATTTTCGCGAAGCCCCGACAGGTGTTTTTTTAATTACTTTCTTACTTGCAAAATATCCGCAATGACCGAGTTGTATAGAAGCTGCTGCGCCCTCATTATGAACAGTATCAGTCAATTTATGAAGGTCCGGGATTATTTCTTTGCGCATCCATATTTCATTTTCAAAAGCACGACCATCAAAACTCACGGAGCAATATGCAACAGTTGTCATTGCTGCACCTCCGGCAGCAACTTCCCTATGATGTTCAATCAATTTATCAGTTACATCTCCGCCCTGACTCATTCCCTCAAAACATCCTGACCTGATAATTTTGTTCCGCAACTCCAATCCCAATAAATTTCCAGATGAGAATAAACTATGGCTTTTCTTCATTTTATTAAAGCTATTATCAATACACTTATCTCTGCCGGGCAAATATACACAAACCATAGCAGTTATGACCTGCAGTTTTAAAAACAATAAAAAGTGTGCAACTAAACATTATACATGATTGTCCATGCTATATGTATATGTTATTGTGACAAAAAAAACAAAATAGAATAGAATCATAACATAAAAAAAACATTATTATGAAAAAATTATTACTTACTTATTCAGCTTTGTTAATAGGACTGATGGTGTTTGGTCAGACACCTGCAACATTTGATCTGCGTGACTATAACGGGGAAAACTATGTTACTTCGGTTAAGAATCAACAGGGTGGTACCTGCTGGACACACGGAACAATGGCATCGCTCGAAGGCAATCTTATGATGACAGGAAACTGGACTGCTGCCGGTGAAACGGGTGAGCCTAATCTTGCCGAATACCATTTAGACTGGTGGAATGGATTTAATGAATTCTTTAATGAGGACGGTGATCCGCCTACAGGAAACGGACTTGAAGTGCATATGGGTGGAGATTACCGCGTTTCGACTGCATATTTTGCCAGGGGTGAGGGTGCTGTCCGCGATATCGACGGGCAATCATACGGCTCTGCTCCTGAAAGATATAACGAGACATATCATACTTTTTATCCTCGTACAGCAGAGTGGTTTATTATGGATGATAACCTTAACGGTATTGAATTAATCAAAGAAAAAGTTATGTCAAATGGAGTGATGGCAATCTGTATGGGCTACTACTCCCAATATATCTCAAACTACATTCACTATCAACCACCAAGTAGCAGCGATCTGCCAAATCACTCGGTATCTGTTATCGGATGGGATGACAATAAAGCAACACAAGCTCCTCTAAATGGTGCCTGGCTTGTAAAAAACAGTTGGGGCTCAGGATGGGGAAACAACGGTTATTTCTGGATTTCATATTATGATAAATGGGCCTGTCGCGAGCCCGATATGGGTGCAGTGTCATTTTCTGATGTTGTCTTTTATGATTACGATGTTGTTTATTACCACGATTATCACGGATGGAGAGATACCAAACCAACCACTACAGAAGCTTTTGCTGCTTTTACTGCTGTTTCAGGCGATATGCTGAAATCTGTTAACTTCTTTGTCAACGTTGACGATGTGGACTACACAGTTAAAGTATATGATGATTTTATTGGGGGAGAACTTCAAAATGAGCTGGCTTCTGTTTCCGGTCATATCAATTACAGAAGTTTTCAAACGGTCGATCTTCCTACTCCGGTTTCTCTAACCCAAGGTGATGAGTTTTATATCTATCTATACCTTTCGGATGGCGGTATGCCTTATGACAGAACTTCTGATGTTCCTGTATTATTAGGTGGTGGCACTAAAACTATTGTTGAGTCAGCAGCTAATCCCGAAGAGAGTTATTACAAAGAAGGTAATACATGGCACGACTTCTACTATTATGATGATCCTTCGGGATTTCAAAATACAGGCAATTTTTGCATTAAAGGTATGGCTATAACAGCTTATGGTATGAAACTGGGTAGTATCGAAATCTCAGACCCGACAGGTAATAATAACGGAAGAATTGATCCGGGTGAAACTGTTGACATTTCCATAACAATTAATAACACAGGACTATTTGATGCTACTGACGTAAATGCCGGGTATACTACGACTGACCCATATACAACTATCAATGAAGGCAATCTTAACTTCGGAACAATAGCTCCCGGGGAAAGTGCAACTGCAACTATCAATATTACTGTAGATGCAGCTACTCCAATCGGACATGTTATTGATGGCGAACTTGATACAGATTGTAACTCAAATGGAAATTCTTTTACCTATAATTATGAAATGAATTTTGCCGTAGGTCTTATACTTGAAGATTTTGAATCAGGCGGACTAAATCAGTTTGAATGGGAAACAACAGGTGATGCTGATTGGTTTGTTACAGACGATGAAGCTTATGAAGGAACTTATTCAGTAAAATCAGGAGCTATTGGCGACCAAAGCTCTACAAACTTGCAAATAGAATTAGATGTATTAGCAGACGGAGATATTTCATTTTACAGAAAAGTTTCTTCGGAAAATACTTACGACTTCCTGAAATTCTTTATTGATGGCCAAATGCAGGGTCAATGGTCAGGAGAGGCTGACTGGGAACAGTTTACATACTCTGTTCAAGCCGGGACTCATACTTTCACATGGTCATATGTTAAAGATCAGAACACTGTCGGTGGTTCAGATTGCGGCTGGGTTGATTATATCATATTCCCACCGATTGATGCCGCATCAGTACTTGCAGTAATGGCTGCTGCAACTCCAACTGGGGTTTGTGAAGGCGAAAGCTCACAACTGAATGCATATGCTTCAGGTGGTTCGGGGAATTATACTTATTCCTGGTCTCCCACAACAGGACTGAGCGACCCAAATATTCAGAATCCGGTGGCAACTCCATCCGCAACAGTTACCTATACTGTAACTGTGAATGATGGCAACGGAGATGCAACAAGCAGTATAATGGTCACAGTAAATCCGCTGCCTGAAACACCAATCATTACACAGCAGGATAATACACTTGTGTCGGATACCGAAACAGGAAATCAGTGGTATGATTCAAATGGTGCTATTGAGGGAGCTACAGGACAGGTTTATACACCAACTGCAACTGACAACTATTATGTTATTGTCACAAGCGAATTCGGATGTGTGTCGGAACAATCAAATGTACTTTATTTTGTTTTTACTGGTATTGATGAGCTTTCGAAGAGTGTTAGTATTTATCCAAATCCTGTAACTGATGTGCTAAACATTTCAGGATTGGAAAACAGCAGAACAAAACTTGTGGTTTTAGATAGCAAAGGAAATATGGTAATTTCGGTTGCTGAATTTACCTCAAAGCAGATAGACCTTTCAAATCTTGAAACCGGTATCTATTTCGTTAAAATTACAAACGAGCAGATTAATTTGGTTAAGAAGATAGTCGTTCGCTAGACCCCAACACATAGACCTAACAGGTTTTAAAAACCTGTTAAGTATGCTGTATTTAAAGGGCTTTCATCCGAAATGGTGAAAGCTCTTTATTTTTTAAGTATGAAGAAATGTCAGTTAAACTCATTCGGAATGAATTTTGAAAAGGAGACTACAAAAAATTCAGGAGGAAAAAATGAGCAAATTCACAGATATAATAAACGGAAATGTACCGGTATTAATTGACTTTTCGGCGGAATGGTGTCAACCTTGTCGGATGATGCCACCAATTCTGAAAGAAGTTAAGAATCAACTTGGTGACAGTGTAAATATTCTAAAGGTTGATGTTGATAAAAATCAGGCAATTGCACAAAAATGGATGATTTCGGGAGTACCGACATTAATGATTTTTAAAAATGGAAAACAACTCTTTCGACAAGCGGGGGTTATTCCGGCACAACAGATAATTCAGATATTGCAGCCGCACTTGTAAAAACCCAAAATAAAAAAGTACAAAACTCAAAACAAATTCAAATTAGTAAAATAAGAATGTTCAAAACGGTTGTAACAAACATTTTAGTTTTGATTAATCAATGTTGTTTTGATATTTAATTATTGGATTTTGAGTTTTGAAATTTGAATTTTCTGGTTTATCAAGGTTATGGTTAAGAAGCCGGTATGGGGAATGTTTAGGTCAAGGTAGGTTTTCCAAACCTTAACCCACCAACAATACCGGCATCATAAACTCAAACCAAACCCGCAATCTCCAGATGACTGCACTATCCAAGGCCGGGAAATATTGAATTGTTCCCCAAGCTATGCACCAATAGTCATCAGGAGATTTTCCATCAGTGCCGGAGGCATATTCTGTTTGTAACACCGGACAGCCCTGGAAGCCGGTGCGCTGGTCTTTCCTCTCCCCAAGGGAGAGGAGAAAGGTGAGGGGTAAATCCTTTGTCCACCGAAGATTCGTCGCAGGTGGAATAAATCGTAAATTGTATATCGAACACGTAAATCGTAATTCTTGATACACCCACGCCAAACCAAAGTCCCCCAGAGTGGAATAATAGTGGAATTCCCCATTTTATTAATACTTTTATTACAAATTGTTACAGTCTTAACAGATAAATCACTATACTTGCAACTGAAAAGAGTAAAAAAATAAGTGCCATGAAAATTTCTTTAACCGGAGCAAAGCCTTTTACCGGCAAAATAATTGCTGAAACAGCACTCTTTCCCCAACAGTTGAGGGGGGGGCTCATCCGGCGTAACTCCCGTAAATATATGGGCACTACTTTCGTACAGAACCGTTGACACAACAGACTTTACAATAAAGCGTTCACATAAATGTTACATCTTTTTTACCGGAAAAAATAAATTCATTTAAGCATCACCCACCCGTCCAAAAAACGTTGCAGGTCTCATACTTTTTGTTGACTCCTCCGTTTTTTGTGATACCGGGACGGTATGGGGTGGGTTGGTGAAGTGAAATG
>JAOZOC010000401.1 GCA_029933495.1 Bacteroidales bacterium | reverse complement strand
GCTTCGTGGCAATCTGTTTGCAGACTTGGCTGACAGGAAAACATGGGTGTTGAACAATAAATTTATTCACAAATTATAAAAAGCAGAACTTGTCCATATGGGTTTATCCAGGTTAGGGTTAGAGGCAAAACAGGAAAAGAGAAAAATTTGAATTGCGTGCAATTTGTCGTAAACCCGTTACCAAAGGCAACGCATATTATTGCCAGGAACGTAAGTCCCCGTAATCTCGAATAGTATTAATATCCGAATCACTCTATCTCCCTTGAACTCAAATGCGTAACACCAATCAATTCATCATAATCCTTGCCTGGATCGTGGTAATAAACCCAAATGGTGTATTCGTTTCCGGTTTCGGAGTGGTTTCCTTCAAAGAATGAGACTTCGCCAACCGGATTGTTGTGAGGAAGCAGAACATACATATAATTGTAGTAACCCTGCTTCAAAAGAAGTGTCTTTGTGTATCCTTTACTTTTGTAGTCATAATTCATTTTGTTGTAATCTTTATAACTCCAGTCGGTAAGCTCACCCAGAATAAAAACATCGCCATCAACAAGTGGTATATTATATTTTAGAAAGAAGTGAACGTAAACATATTCCGCTTCTATTGCTGTATTTCTCTCATCTTCCGTTTTGATCTTCAACTTACCGTTTATGTCGGGTATAGTTTTAAAAACTTTATAACTCCTGCTTTCATCAGGTTTTAGATAGACATCGTATTCTCCGTAGTTTTTCTCAATATGGTCAATGTAATCTGTGTTGTATCTCAGGCTTTTAATGTCGAAGGATCTGAACTGGTTCCCACCGTCAAAAGTGATCTCTTTATCATAATCGTAGTTGAGTTTGTCGCCGACCACCATCTTTGGCTGGATGTTTTCAATTGCATTATCGAGTCTGCCGTTTTGAGTAACAATTACATAAAGGTCCGTGTACGGGTTTCCGATTCTGACCCGTGTAGCTTTTATTTCAAAGTCCACTTCCTGTTTATGATTACGCTCTGCAATTTCCGTTGCATCTTTAACATCTCCTGTAATGTCAACCCTTTGCTCCACAACCATAAATCTGCGTGTAAAATACAAGCTGTCCGGCTCATCCACAAAGACTTTTAAAATATAGTTTCCACTAATTTTCGGACCCAGATTTTCTGTTGGGAACACCAATTCGTAATGGGTATATTGGCGGGATGTGTTGAATGAATACTCAAAGTCGGTGATAAAATCATCGTAGTAACCCTCAATGTATTCAAACTGATTAAGGTCGGAAGGTTTCCAGTTTTTATCGCAATGCTGAATGGTAAACATATAATTTTTAGTGTCGCCTTCCAGATCATCAAACTCTAGTTTCAGGTGTTCATCAGAGTTATATAGAAGCAGGGGCGGAGACATATCCCATCCATCACGGAATAGCAGCACTGTTTTTATATTTTGCCGGACTGTTTTGTTTGTCATAACACTATCTTTAGCCGGAATCGAATCCTGTTGAGAAAAGGCCAGTGCCGAAACGAAAACAAAAAAGGTAATAATGTATATGTGGTTTAAGGATTTTATTTTTAGCATTGTTTACATTTTTTAATCAATATATTGTTTCGACTGAGGTAAAGAAAATTCACGAATTTTTTTACAGGAGTCATATATACTATCTTTTATTTTCTCATCACTCAACCTTTCAGGACTCCTGCGTACAGGCTTTTTTCGACCTGAAAGGATCTTCCACTGATCTCTCGTCCCTCCGTCTCCCCTTCTCCCCATCACTCCATCGTCCCCTCGTCCCCTCGTTCTGTCTCAACACCTGCAAGGTTCATCACTCCCACTGGCTGTCACGCAAACCTTACAGGAGTATTCCATCGTCCCCTCGTCTCTTCGTCCACTCACCTCTCAACCACCCAGCTCCCTAACAGTCAACCATGCCATCATTCCCATTCCTGTTTCAAGACTTTTTTCATCCACATCGAAAGTAGCTGTGTGCAGATTTGAGGTTATTCCTTTTTCATCATTTCTTACTCCTAATCTGTAGAAGCATCCCGGAATTTTTTGAGTGAAATATGCAAAATCCTCTGCAGTGGTTCGTAGTTCAAGTTCCAAAACATTTTCCTTACCAAGATACTCTATTGCATATTCTCTTGTTTTTCCAGTTACTTTTTCATCATTAACCAGTACAGGGTAGCCCTGATCAATAAAGACATCGCATTCACCTCCCATACTTTCTGCAATACCTTTTGCCATTTTTGTTATTCTTTCTTTAATTTCTGCCCGCCACTCCTCGTCAAATGTGCGCATAATTCCATCGAGCTTAACCTCATCAGGAATTACGTTGGTCTGACCTTCTGCAATAACCCGTCCAAAGGATATTACAGTTGGTATGTCGGGCCTTGCGTTCCGGCTAACAATTTGCTGAAGAGCTATAATAATGTGAGAAGCAATTAATACAGGGTCAATGTTTTTGTGAGGCAAAGCTCCGTGGCCACCTTTCCCCCTAACTGTCAGGAAGATTTCATCAGTGGAGGCCATATAATTGCCGCTTTTCATTCCAATTTTTCCCGCTTCAATGTCAGGATAAACATGCTGCCCGAAAATTACATTCGGTTTTGGATTTTCAAGAACGCCCTCCTCAATCATAACCTTAGCCCCACCGGGATATTTTTCTTCCGATGGCTGGAAAATCAACTTCACAGTTCCTGAAAAACTATCTTTCATTTCCTGGAGAATAATTGCAGTTCCCAATAATGAGGCTGTATGAACATCGTGGCCGCAGGCATGCATCTTTCCTTCTTTTTTCGATTTATATTCCACATCATTAAGTTCTTTTATGGGTAAGGCGTCCATATCAGCTCGTAAAGCCACTATTTTTTTCCCAGGATCATTGCCTTTGATAAGAGCAACAACCCCGGTTTTGGCAATACCTTTTTCATATTTAATTCCGTGCTTATCAAGAACGGAAGCTATCATTGCAGCAGTCTTATATTCCTCAAAAGCAAGCTCCGGATTGGAGTGTATCTCTCTTCTGACTGAGATAATCTCTGGTAATAGCTGTTTTGAAAGTAGCTTAATTCTTTTTAGTGTGGTTTTCATCTATTTCTAATTTTTTATTAAAAATCAAATTTTATCCATATTGATAAGATCTTGAAATTTTCACCTAAAGTATAATGTGCAAAAATAGGTTATTTCTTAGATAATTGGATATGTTAGTATTATTGTCCGTTGTTCAGTTATAATCCAATAATTGTAATGAGTATTGTGTCTTTTTCTAACTAATTTTTGAAATTAAACACGGAAATCCTTATTTAAAATCGTTTTAATTAATTATTTAGATATGTATGAGAGGTGATATGTATCTGTTTGAGCTTTAGGATGATACTATTATCAGAAATTTATTATTGTTTTGGTTAATAAGTTCAAATAGCGAAAAATACAATATTTTTGTTTTAACTTATAAATGGATTTTATATTTTCGCATCTTTAAATCACTAAGATATTTTATTTTTACAAATAACTTAACACATACCTTAAGGATATGTCAAAAGATATAAAGATAAAGCGGGGGCTGGATATAAAACTTTTGGGCGATGCCAAAAAAACTATTTCAGAGGTTACCTCTAAGAACTATGCAATAAAACCGCCTGATTTTGTTGGTGTTTTCCCTAAACTATTTGTTAAAGAGGGGGATACTGTTAAAGTGGGTACTCCGGTATTTTTTGATAAATACCGTGATAATATCATATTTACTTCACCGGTAAGTGGTACAATCGAAGAGGTTCATCGTGGTGCCAAAAGGAAGATGCTTGAGGTTCGGATTGTAGCTGACGGAAAACAGGACTCGGTG
>JAOZOC010000400.1 GCA_029933495.1 Bacteroidales bacterium | reverse complement strand
GGCCCGCTCTCCTGCCTTAATTCGGCAAGATACGGAATTGCATGGGGTGCTGTCGGTGCTGCAATGGACTGCTATAATACCGCACTGAACTATTCTCTTGAAAGGAAGCAGTTCAATAAACCTATAGCCTCTTTTCAGCTTCAGCAGAAAAAACTGGCAGAGATGATAACAGAGATAACCAAAGCACAGTTGCTCGTCTGGCGGCTTGGAGTTTTACGCAATGAGGACAAAGCAACGCCTGCCCAAATTTCGATGGCAAAGCGAAATAATGTGGAGATGGCATTAAAAATTGCAAGAGATTCGCGTCAGATGCTCGGAGCTATGGGTATTACAGACGATTTCCCGATTATGCGCCATATGATGAACTTAGAGTCTGTAATCACTTACGAAGGAACGCACGATATTCACCTGCTGATAACCGGAATGGATGTTACCGGAATACCGGCTTTTGGATAAATGAAAGATCAATAACAAAATTAAGTAGTAAAATGAAAAAAGTCACATTTGATATTATCGTAATTATTTTTATAGCTGTTTTACTCACAGCAATTTACTACTATAATCTATCTGAAACGTTTGTTAAATTTGGGATAATACCATTGCTGTTTTTTTATTATCTTGGGAGCTATGTAGGAAAACGATTTAATTAATGGTTTGCTATAAGCGGATATTTTTCAGGATTCTTAAGTATTTCAAGATTTAAATCAATATCCAGTTCATTCCAGTGAAAATTACCATATTTATCAACAGAAAAATTAAATAAGCTTGATAGAGTACAATCTTTAAACCACGGAAAATTGGTAAAAGCAACAAAATATTCTTTTCCCAAGTAATATATCCAGAATCCATGTTGTGAAACATTTGTTATTTCAGCGTTTAAAGTATTCGTCCCATTTTTTACAGATTTCATCTTTTTTTTCTTCAATTAAGTGTTGTAATTTATTAAGCTGTTTTCTGTTTAGTCCATCAGATGTAGATAGTTCAACATCAGGCTCAAGCCAATATTTTGCCTCACCATCTCCCGAAACAACATGTATATGTTTTCTATTTTCCTCACGGCTAAAAAAGAAAAACCGATATTGACCAATTCTAAATACTGTCGGACTCATTTCGATTCAAAAATACAAAAAAATACGAACAGTAATATAAATTTTTAACTGTTTTATCATTTTAAAAAAGAATCCTATATTTGAACATCGGATAAAAACCCTGCTGATAATCAATTTTTAACTCCTTATTTGCCGGGTCCCAAACCTGCTGAAACACGTTTTGATGATCTGTAAGATTTTGAATTTCAAGAACCCACTCCTGATCAGTTTTTCCCCAGTTTAGTCTGAATGATATTTTAAAATCAATTCTAAAATAATCAGGATGATGTTTTGAGAAGGCCTCATCTTCAATATAAACAGGTTCGTTTTTTATTTTTGAAGCCTCAATGTCAATGGGTGTATAAGGATTGCCTCCTGTGTAAACTCCCTTGATATCAAAACTTAGTTTATTGGTTTTTATCGGAATCTCATATCCTGCCAAAGCATTAATAACAACTTTATTATCAAAAGCCGAGGGATGTTCAATGCCATTATATCCTTTGTAAAGCGAACGGAAAAGCGAAACGGTCGTCAGGATGTAATAATTTTTACTAAAGAATTTTTCAACAGTAAACTCCACACCATAATTGGTGCCTGTTCCTTTATTTACCAGGCTGTCCATCAGTGAGATATAGAAATATGCTCCTTCGTTCAATACGGAATAGTCAGGAACGGATTTTGAAATTGGAACTTTGTCAAGGGCCTGATAATAAATCTCCGACTTAAACCTCCAGCTAAGCCCGAAAAGTTGCTGATAGCCCACAACAAACTGGTTACTTCGCGTAAAATCTAGATCACGATTTGTCTCGACACCTGTTCCGTCTGGCAATTCCGTACGTGCAAAATAGATCAGCTTGGGCTGGGTTTGTGAAAGCAATCCATATCCGAAACTTATCGTTTTGTCCGGAGCAGGATTCCATTCCAGACCTGCCCTCGGTTCTGTAACATTACTTCCGTTCAGCCCGAAATATTGAAAATGAAGGCCGGCATTAATTGCGAAATTATCCGAAAAATTGTGTCTCCATTGCGAATAGAACTGATAAAGCCCCATATCGCCTTTTGTGTCTGTGTTTTTAAAATAGACATCCGTTTCTCTCCTGTAAGTACTGTCAATAAAACTAACTTTGTACATATCTAAAATCAAACCAACCACCAGTGTATTTTTAGGATTGAATTTATGTGTTAGTTTTGAGGTAAGTCCGAAATTTGTCTGAGCATTTGAGGACCTGTAATATTGCTGTTTGACCTGGTTTTCACCTACGAGCGAATCAACTGCTGTGACAACCAGCGTACCGGATGCATAGATTCCTGTTTTTAATTTGGTTTTCTTACTGAAGAAATAAAGGTTTGAAAGGCCGATTACTCCCATATCGGAGCCGAAATCGGTATCGGTTCCTGTTAATCCGTACGAAAACTCATCATCCTGTTTTTTACTATCCCAGATTTTTATATTACTTGTTCCTCCAATACCGAACAACTCCCAGCGTCCTGCTTTTTCAGTAGGCAAATCCACCTTAAAAGAGACATCCTGATAATATGGAACAGAGCTTCCCGAAATGGATTTCAACCCGATGGCATCTAAAACGGCAAAAGCGGAATTTCTGTAATTAAGCAAAAAAGAAGCATTATGCTTTTTTGAAAAAGGCCCTTCGGCTCCCAATTCAAAACCGTTAAAACCAATCTGTCCAACAAATTCATAATTCTCATTGTTCCCGCTTCTCATATTCAGGTCGAAAACACCTGACAAGGCATTTCCGTATTCGGCGGGGAAAGCTCCTGTCAGGAAATCGGAATTTGACAAAAGATTGCTGTTAAGCATTGTTACTGGGCCGCCCGTTGTTCCAGAAGCTCCGAAATGGTTAGGATTGGGGATGTGGATTCCGTCCATCCTCCACAAAAGTCCCATTGGCGAATTTCCACGTATGATAATATCATTACGTCCGTCGCCTGCACTCATAACACCTGCATAGTTCTGAGCCATTCGCGACGGGTCGCCAAAGGTTCCTGCATATCTTTCAGTCTCCTCTGGTGTAAAAGTACGGGCACTTACAAAGGCAATATCATTCAATGGCCTCGACTTGTCAATCTTTGCCGTTACCGTTACCTCCTCCAGTTGTACAACATTTTCCTTCATTTTTATACTGACCACAACCTCTTTACCAGAGAATAATTCCTGATTAGTGGCATAACTGTCCTGGTAACCAATATAACTTACTTTCAGGTTGTATCGCCCGAAAGCAAGGTTTTCCAGTTTAAATTTTCCGTTTTCATCGGTGACAGTGCCTATAATCGGGTCACTTCCCTGAATAACAATCGTAGCTCCTGGCAGAGGGATATCCATGACTTCATCGGTAACCGATCCGCGTATGATTTGTGTTTTCTGAGCAACAATTAAACCGGGAACAAATACAAATAAAAATAATAATTTTAAGAAAAGACAGTTCATAATTATTTCTGTTTTGCCGGCAAAAATAGAGACTAGGCAGTAAGAAATCAAAATTATGTGATAAACAGGTTTATTTTGTGACGAATGGTAATGCCATTTCATCATTTGCTACCTATGGCCGACAAAATAGCTTTTTCCTTTGAACGGGATACAGGTATTTTAAGTTGCATATTATCAATACAAAGAATTACATTTCTTGCATTTTCGTCAGCTCCTGTAATTTTCTCAATATTAATAATATATGACCGGTGACATTTTTTAAAATCATTAAATTTTTTTAATA
>JAOZOC010000399.1 GCA_029933495.1 Bacteroidales bacterium | reverse complement strand
CTTGAAATATGGAAAATAATAAGATAGCTCCGGAAATACTCAAAAGAGCGCAGGTGTGGCTCAATGGTAATTATGACGAGGAGACGAAAGCCGAAATAAGAAATATGATTGAAAACGATCCGGAAGGGCTGACTGAAGCTTTTTATAAAGACCTTGAATTTGGGACCGGCGGTTTAAGAGGAATAATGGGAGTTGGAACCAACCGAATGAACAAATATACTGTTGGGATGGCAACACAGGGACTTGCAAACTACCTGAAGAAGATGTTCCCCAATAATAAAACCATCAGTATTGCCATTGCAACAGACTCAAGAAACAAAAATACTTTCTTTGCTAATACTACAGCAAACGTTATGTCGGCAAACGGTATTAAGGTCTATCTGTTTGATGAACAACGGCCTACTCCAGAGCTTTCATTTACAATCAGGCATCTTGGTTGCCAGGCAGGAGTTGTGATTACGGCATCGCATAATCCGCCTGAATATAACGGCTACAAAGCTTACTGGGAAGATGGCGGTCAGTTGGTTGCACCGCACGACAAAAACGTCATTGAAGAGGTGCAGAAGATCAAAAATATTGATGATGTTAAATTTGAGAGGAACGGCGACCTAATTGAGATTATAGGAGAAGAGGTTGACAGCATATATATTGAAAAGATAAAAAGCCTGTCATTATCACCTGAAATCATACAAAGGCAAAAAAACATGAAGATTGTTTACACCCCGATTCACGGAGCGGGCGTAAAACTTGTTCCCCAAAGCCTTAAAGCTTTCGGGTTTGAAAATGTTATTAATGTGCCTGAGCAGGATATTCCGGATGGCAACTTCCCAACAGTTAAATCTCCGAACCCTGAAGAGCCGGCAGCTCTGGCAATGGCTCTGGATAAGGCACGCGAAGTGGACGCTGCTATCGTTATGGCTACAGACCCTGATACCGACCGTGTGGGAATTGCCGTCAAAAATGATAAGGGTGAATTCGTGCTTCTAAATGGAAACCAAACTGCAACACTGCTTATCAATTACCTGCTGAAAAAATGGAAAGAAAAAGGATTGGTTACAGGTAATGAGTATATCGTAAAAACAATCGTTACTTCTGAAATACTTAAAGATATTGCCGATAAAAACGGAATTAAGACTTACGATACCTTAACAGGGTTCAAGTTTATTGCCGAGATTCTCAGGTTGCTTGAAGGCAAGCAGACATTCATTGGAGGTGGAGAGGAGAGTTACGGCTACCTCGTAGGTGATTTTGTAAGAGATAAGGATGCCGTTATCTCCTGTTGTATGATTGCCGAAACCGCTGCCTGGGCTGCTGATCAGGGAAAAACACTTTACGATTTGCTTCCGGATATTTATGTTGAATTCGGATTTTATAAAGAGAGGCTGCTTTCGATAGTAAGAAAAGGAAAGGCCGGTGCAGAAGAGATTCAAAAGATGATGGAAGAGTACAGAGCCAATCCGCCGAAACAGATAAACGGTTCGGATGTGGTTATAATAAAAGATTATCTGATTCGTAAGGAGTTTGATATCTTAACAGGTGAAGAAAAGGATATCGACCTGCCCAAATCGAATGTTTTACAATTTTTTATGAAAGACGGAAGTAAAATTTCCATCAGACCATCAGGAACAGAGCCAAAAATTAAATTCTACTTTAGTGTGAAAGATCAACTGGAAAGCAAAGAAAAGTTTGAAGAGGTCAACAACCTGTTGGAGAAGCGCCTGGATAATATTATTGTGGATATGGGGTTAAAGTAAGAAAATGCTTGTATAATTAATTATTATAATACAAAAAGTCATCGGGATCTGTAGGAGATTTTGGGTTGCTCTATTAAAATTATTATGACAAAAAATAGAATCGCATATTTTTGGGCAATTATAAGTCTTCTGACTTATTTCCTTATCTATCCCGAAAGGTTGTCTGCTCAAGATGAATCTTCAGTGAATTTTTACAGACACTACAACGGTACTCTTGACAAAAATATGATTATGGTTGCCGATATGCTTTGTGTTCGTAATCAGGTTAGCGGATATTACTTCTATTTTTTCCTTGAGCCTGAATCAAAATCGGCTTATCATTATAGTAAAACAATTCCTATTAAAGGGATAGTGACAAACGATAAAATTGATTTTTATGAATATAACAATGCCAGTTCAAAATATTCGGGCACAATAGATAAGGATGGAAATATTACCGGGATATGGACAAAAAGTGATAAGGACAAGCCGCTTCCGTTTGAAATGAAAATTGATTACGACGAAGGAAGCTTTCCCCTTTGGTGTTACACACTTGCTGACAAATATTATCTGATTGACGGACTGGTGGGAAAAAGTGCTCCGCAGGCGAAAATAGATGTGGCAATTTTGTATCCGAGAAATGTTTCAGGCCCTGTTGGCGATTCTTTAAAGCTGACAATCTCCAGTCACCTTTCTGGAGAGGAAAATATTATACGGTCACCTGATAAGTTTATCGAAAATCTTAAATCAGATTTTTTCGGGTTATATAAAAAATCCACTGATGGTATTGAAGACTTTTCAAATGTGGCCTCCTTTGTCTGGGAAAAAAGTATTGTTATGAAGGTAGTCTACAATAAAAATGATATAATGTCATTAAAATATGAAAAGACTGTTAATACAGGTGGTGCACACAGCATATCGATGACAGAATTTTCAATTTTTAATCTAAAAAACGGAAAGCAACTTTCACTCTATGATTTTCTAAAGCCTGGCTTTCAGGATAAAATGAAAAGGCTGGTAAATGCTGAATTAAGAAGAATGAATGGCATTAAAGATGATGAGCCACTATCGCAATCAGGTTTTTTCATCGACACTATCAGCCTTTCTAACGATTTTTACTTAAATAATGATGGTATCGGATTCTTTTATAATTATTATGAGATAGCTCCCTTTTCGGCAGGAACATCGGATATTTTCATCTCCTTTGGCAAATTCAAAGAGTTTATTAAGCCCGGAGTTTTTAATTGGGTAAATCTGAAATAAATAAACCTAACAGGTCTTGAAGACCTGTCGGCTTTTGTTGGCCGACCAGTGTTTCCCGATAGCACTTTGCATATCGGATTGACATCACAATCTAAAATAGGTATTTACAATTTTTTTTGAAAATACTACATTTAATTAACAGTGATTTAGAAAGATACAAATCATTTCAAAAATCCAAACCACAAAAAATATAGCGTAAGAAAACCATACAGATATAATCGCTTTTAAGATGATTATCTTCTTTACTTTTGTCTTACCACAAAAGTAACAAAAAGTCAAGGCTTGAACTTTTTTCTCTATTTTTCTCATCCTCACAATTTCCACGAAACCCAAGCCCTGAGAAGCTACAAAGGACATAAAAATTTCCCAACAGGAAGATACAGGATGGTTACTTGATAGATCGGCCATTCAAGGATTTCTTACACAATACCAACTCTAATTGCTGCGGTGGAAAAATTACGTGAAAAAACTTAATGCCACCAGGCAATCGCAAGCGATTACATCTATTATAAATGCAAAGCATTTATTTGTGCGCTAGCCTGAAAATCCAGCGGGCGTGGGTAGGCAAGTGGGTTGATAGCTTTGGATTTTCTTGATCTTTGGTTACTTTATATCAAGATAAAGTAACATAAAAAAATACTTGACATAATAACATCAAACAGGGAAATAGATATTTCTGATACACTACCTAATCTGAGGAAACAATCAAGTATTGCAGGTCATTTTTTAATGCGATTATTTCGCAACAAATAAATAGGATTTTATTATTAATCCCCAATTTTAAAACCTGAGCCCCGTTTGTTGCCCGACCAGGGTTTCCCGATATTGCT
>JAOZOC010000398.1 GCA_029933495.1 Bacteroidales bacterium | reverse complement strand
TGCAAAGCCACCTCCAAGCACTACAATGTGTTTCATTTCAGGTTTGATTTAGTTTAACTTTAGTAATTTTTAAGAATTTGCAAATATACAGTTTATTTGCATATATCCGCTGCAAAAATGTGAGATTTTAAAATTTATTTACCTTCGTTTAGTTAAAACTCCACAATGTGCAGAGCGGTCACGCCCGGCATATTTTCAAACTTTCAGTGTGCGATTTCCTGGCTATTTCAGTCTATGTGTGCTACCTATTTCGGTTTATCAGTAGCACATTTTTCAACAAAATATGTACTAAAGTTTTCAAAGTCACCTTAAATCGTCTTATATTTGCCTGAATATTGAAAAATTAGGAGGTTTTAAGACAACCTGTCCCAATTTTTCAGGAGACTGCCGTTGGCATTAACTAGAAAGAAAAAGCATTATGAACAAAATAATAATTCCGGTTTTTGTCCTGACACTTTTCTTATCTGCTGAATCTATAGCTCAAATAAGCACTGCAGTTCGCCAATCCAAAAATTCAATGATCTTAGAAACAGTCGATGATAAATATATTCCGGTCTCAAGAAAGTCTATGAAAACATCGGAAGCATACCGGTACAGTTCGGCTTATGTCACCACAGTACAGGTCAATGTAAACGAAGAAGGGGATAATATGTTAGGGGATGCAGCCAATGAAACGTCCATTGCTTTTGATCCGACTGACAACAACAACATAGTGATCGGATGGAGGCAATTTGATACCATAGCCAGTAATTTCAGGCAGGCAGGTTACGGTTACACAAATGATGGTGGATTAACCTGGACATTCCCCGGCAAGATTGAACCGGGGATGTTTCGCACCGACCCTGTGCTGGATTCGGATAAATGGGGAAACTTCTATTTCAACAGCCTTTCCATGGATTCCTCAGGATTAATGAGCAAAGTGTTTTTTTCTGATAATCAGGGAACTGAGTGGGACGAAGGTACATATGCCCAGGGCGGAGACAAACCCTGGATGTCAATTGATAAAACCGGTGGGCCGGGAAGCGGTAACATCTACAATTACTGGAACGCTACAACCATATGCCCGCCACACAATTTCACACGGTCAACCAACGGAAACCTATCGTATGAGGAATGTTCATCTATTTCAGGAAATCCAATCTGGGGAACAACTGCAATAAATGCCCAAGGGAAATTATTTGTCATAGGTTCGAAGGATACAAATTTTGTTATTTCACGGTCTTCCAATGCGCAATACGCCGGACAAATGGTTATATGGGATCTGACTGTTCCGGTTTATCTCGATGGATCCATGGAAGTTTTCCTCGGCTATGAATCTCCAAACCCTCTTGGATTGATGGGACAAGCTGTTATTGCAATCGACTCCAGTGGAACGGAAACAGATGGGAATATCTACCTGATGTGTTCGGTCGATCGCCATTCAAATAGTGATCCGTGCGATGTGATGTTTTCCCGAAGTACAGATGAGGGAGAAACCTGGAGCGACCCGGTACGGGTGAATGATGACCCGGGATATAATGCATGGCAATGGTTTGGAACCATGTCGGTGGCACCCAATGGCAGGATAGATGCAATCTGGCTTGATTCAAGGGATTACGCGGGAACAGTTATTTCTGAACTATATTATTCATATTCTCTCAATGGAGGTGTAACATGGAGCATTAACGAATCGATTTCCGATTCCTTTGACCCTCATGTTGGCTGGCCTGATCAAGATAAAATGGGCGATTACTTCCATATGTTTTCTGATTCGGATGGAGCCCATCTTGCCTGGGCAGCTACATTCAACGGAGAACAGGATATTTATTACAGTCATATTTTTCAGGTAACAGGAATAAAAGATGATAAAGGGACTACAAAGAGATGCCTTGCACAAAATTTCCCGAACCCATTTGTTGGCAAAACTTCAATTCGTTATGTAGTTTGGTCCCGCGAAATGACCATAATAGAGTTAACAGATTTAAATGGGAAAGTCATCAGGACGTTGGTTCACAGGATACATTCGCCCGGAAATTACCAAATTGAGCTTCAATCAGGAGGCCTTGAACAGGGGATGTATTATTACACTTTGAGATCTGGACAATTAATAGAGACCAGGAAGCTTATTGTGATAAAACAATAGTCTAAAAATAAACCGGTCTTGTCCAGAAATAGGTTGACAGAAAAAGATGTCGATAAGTAATCAAAAACGGGCCGGATTAAGCCATTTTAACAGTGGCATATTTTAAGCAAAATAGCTATTGAATTTTTAAAGTCTCCTTAAATATGCTTATATTTGCCTGAGTTTTAATAAAAGAGAGAGTTATTAGGCAACCTGTCCCGATTTTTCCGGAGACTGCCATTAGCATCCATTGAAGAAAGAGCACTGTATAAACCATAAAATGGATAACAAATTTGAAAATATAAAGAAAGTAATTTCAGATTATATAAATACAGGAGTGTTCGATGGGGTAGAATCAAAAATTCCTATTCTGGAGCCGGAAGCTACAGCACTGAAAATTGTTAAAGCGATTGAGAAAAATAAAAAAATGTTAACAATTCCCGGTTACATGTACCTGTTTACCCGATTGGGACAAGCTGTATTGTCTGTAAATTTCTTCGATTGGTTCGCGGGAAGTGTTCTTGGGATATACAAGACAATGGAACATTTTACAGGTCATAAAAAGTAATAACATTTTAAATTTTGCACAAATGGAAGAAACAGCCAAAAATATTATAGTTCAATATATAGAAGATCAAAGAGACTTTTTCTCTTCGAATAAAACAAAAGATATTAGTTTCAGGTTAGAACAACTTCGTAAACTAAAACGTTCGATCCTGAAAAATCAGGAAAAGATTGAAGATGCTTTGTGGAAAGATTTACACAAATCACCCGAAGAATCTTACCTGACTGAAATAAGTATTGTAATTGGTGAAATTGATAATCATATAAAGCATTTGAAAAAATGGGCTAAGCCCAAAAGAGTTTCAACGCCTTTGCATATATTGCCTTCTTCGAGTAAAGTGATTTATGAACCTCTTGGATTATCCCTTATTGTGGCACCCTGGAATTATCCTTTTCAATTGTTATTTAATTCCCTTGTTGGTTCAATTTCGGCCGGTGGTTGTAGTATTTTAAAACCATCGCCAGATGCTCCGGAAATTGCGAGAGTAATGCAGGATATTATTGAAGACACTTATGACTCAAATTATATTGCGGTTGTTCAGGGTGGTAGAGAAACGAATACAATTCTATTTAACGAGCGTTTTGATATTATCTTTTTCACCGGTAGTCCAAATGTTGGGAAAGTTGTAATGAAAGCAGCATCGCAGCATTTAACACCGGTTGTTCTGGAATTGGGTGGCAAAAGTCCTTGTATCGTTGATGCTGATGCAAATATTAATATTGCCGCCAGACGTATTGCCTGGGGAAAAATGATTAATGCTGGTCAGACTTGTATTGCACCCGATTATCTTTTTGCTCACCATTCAATTAAAGATGAGTTGTTGGACAAAATTGCCGGAAACATTAAAGAAATGTACGGGGACGATATTAAAGGAAGTCGTTTTTATCCACGTATTGTAAATCAGCGGGCAATTGACAGATTAGGAAAATTAATGAATCAGGGAGAAATACATTCGGGTGGAGAAATTGACGAAAAAGAAAAGTTTATTGCACCTACAATTATTGATAATGTAGATCCTGATTTTTTGGTAATGCAAGAAGAAATTTTTGGCCCCATTTTGCCTGTAATGACTTTTGAGCATATTGATGAAACTATTGAATACATTAATAAAAATGAAAAACCTTTGGCATTTTACTATTTTGGCAAGAACAAAAATGCAAAGAAA
>JAOZOC010000397.1 GCA_029933495.1 Bacteroidales bacterium | reverse complement strand
TAAAACTGAATGAGGAGCTTAATAAAAAACTGGAAGAGACCGCTCAGGCGATTTACAAGCAGTGGTTTGTGGATTTTGAATTTCCCAATAAAGACGGTAAGCCGTATAAGTCGAGTGGTGGCCGGATGGTTTGGAATGAGGAGTTGGGGAAGGAGATTCCGGAGGGGTGGGAAGTAGACGCACTTGGTAATCGATGTATTTTGGTTACAAAAGGCACGACCCCTCATTTTATGTACAATCAATATATGGATAGGTTAATCCCATTTATTAAAGGGGAAGCAATAAATAGATTTCATGCTATTGAAAAAAATGTATTATCCTATGTTGACGTAGAAACTCACAAAGGATTCCTACAAAGGTCAATAATTAAGAAAGGAGATATTCTTTTTAGTATAGCTGGTACATTAGGCAAATTTGCATTAATTAATGATAACATTTTACCAGCTAATGCAAATCAAGCTATTGCAATAATTAGAGTTGATAAAAATAAAATCGACAAAGATTTTTTCATTGGTCTATTGCTATCAGGTTGGCATTCCACATTTTATACCAAAAATATTCAACAGGCTGTACAAGCAAATTTAAGTTTAACAACAATCAAAGCACTTCCTATTCTTATACCAGAAAAGATTATGCTAAATGCTATATCAACAATAATAAAACCAATTATTGAGTTATTACAGAATTCTAATACTGAACTACAGTTACTCAAAGAGTTATCAAATTCAGTACTGTCAAAAATGGCAAAAGGAAACTGATATGGAAAATAATGCGATTAAATACCTTCCTCCAAATGAGACAGAATGGAAGGAAATTCAAACAGATAGCAAGGAACAAGAAGAAAAGACTAAATGTGAGAACAATAAAAAAGCTTTAAATGAATTGCTCCTTTCTTCCATGCAAATGCAGAATATTATTGTGCTTTCCGGAAGTGGCACTTCTTTGGGTGATGCTGGTGGCCCGTCAATGGACGATTTATGGGTGAACTGTACTAAAGAAAGCGATGAGTATACAGAAAGAACCAAAGAGGTTTCTAAGAAAGTTAAATATGATATTTCTGATAATAAAAAAGTCAATATAGAGGAACTTTTGTCTCTGTGTGAAGCTTTTCTACAGATAGAGGAAGACTGTAAAGAAATAAATGATTTTGTAATTCATTGCAAAACCAAGATATTAAAATCCTGTAATTTTAAACCGGCCAGAAACTCTCTTGATACTCATAAAACTTTTATTCATCGCTTGTCCCGAAGAAGAGTTAGGGACTCCCGACTGAAAGTGTTCACAACAAATTATGACACTTGTTTTGAAAATGCCGCTGGTCATCAAGGCGTTGTTGTTATTGATGGTTTTTCATTTACCAAGCCTCGTTTGTATGACCCCCGTTTCTTTGATTTTGACATAATAAGGAGAAACTCGTCAGCGGATACCACCTCAAACTACCTTGAGGGAGTTTTCCAGCTATACAAATTGCACGGTTCTGTAAATTGGGAACGCAACACAGATGGAGCAATAGAAGAAAAGGAAGCAACGCCTAAAGGCGCTTGTATGATTTTTCCTGCGAGAGGGAAATATCAACAGTCATATATACAGCCGCATCTTGAATTAATGGCAAGATATCTTTCTTCCCTTAGAGAGCCAAACACCTGCATTCTTGTTTGTGGTTTCGGCTTTAACGATGAGCATTTATCTGAACCGCTCCTTTCGGCAATCAAAACAAACCCATATCTTAAAGTGATTATTGCTGATAATAGTGCCGAGAAAAATATTGGAGAGAATGGATCAGATGTAAATAATTATTGGAAGGCCCTTAAGGGCTTAAGCGGAAAAGGCGAAGATGTCTGGTTTATTAATGCTTCATTTCAGGATTTTGCCAATTTAATACCCGATCTTCGCTCCCTTACTCCTGCGGAGAAACTTGCCAAAGATATAAAAAGTCTTGCGGGAGAAAAATAATGACTATCGAAAGCATATTCCCAAAGGGCGTGTTGAGGCCGGAATTATTTATGGGAATAGTAAATACTGTTACCGCAAATACCGTTCAGGTCAATTTTACTGAAGCAGGTGCGCCAAGTGGTTCATATTATTCGGGTGGACGCTATGGCAAAGGGGAAGTCGGTGAGTTCGTTATAATTGAAGGTCAAATCAATCTTGTTTTAGGAAGAGTCGTTGAAGTAAAAACTGCTGATGAAAAATACAACAAACAAGATACGGATGCTTTAGGAAGAATTCAGCTTCTTGGTTCAGTTTCAATGGAAACTTTGAAAGTAACTCCGGGAATCGAGGGCTATCCACGCCTTGGTGACAGAGTGTATGCTACCCCCCATAAATTGGTGGCTTTAATACCCTCATTAATGGACGAAGATCAAAATGACAGCATTACTTTACAAATGGGTTTCGTGGATGTTGCACTGGAAAGCAAAGTTGCAATTAAGCCAGAAAAACTGTTTGGCAGGCATTTGGCAATTTTAGGTTCAACAGGAGGCGGGAAAAGTTGGACAACAGCCAGAATTATTGAAGAGTGTTTGAAATTCGATTCAAAATTGATATTGTTTGATGCCACCGGCGAATATCGTGGAATTAAAGGCGATGAAGTTGAACATCTTCATCTTAATGAGCCAATTCACCAAGCTGATAAATCTAAAAAATGTTCGCTTCCACCGACATCATTTCAGGAAAGTGACTTTATTGCACTCTTTGAACCTGCCGGGAAAGTACAGGGGCCTAAATTCAGGGAGGCAATAAAGAGCTTAAGATTAGCAAAATTATGCCCTGATAAATTTCCTGATGGATATATAAGAAAAATCAATCAGAATAAAGAAGCATACAACCAAGCAATTTCTGATTCGAATAATCTATCCAAGATGGATAATCCAACGACGCCATTTGATGTAGATTTACTTGTAAGGCAGATAGAACAGGAATGTGTTTGGCCGGATGGATATAATGATACTTCTAAATGGGGTAAAGAAGACGGCAATTTTTCTCACTGCCTTTCTTTAGTAGCAAGAATTAACGGGATTCTTGCATCGCCAGCTTTAAATTGTGTTTTTAAGGATGAAGACAATTCTTCATTAATTACGAAGATTGAAGCATTTATTAGCAGTAACAATAAAAAACTCCTCAGGCTTGATCTTAGCGGAATATCTTTTGAATACAAAGCACGTGAGATTATTTCTAATGTCATTGGTAGATATTTCTTAAATCAGGCCCGCAAAAAATCGTTTGTAGAATCACCCCTTTTGATTTTCTTGGATGAAGCGCATAATTTTATCGGAAAGCATATTGGAGGTGAAGATACTGTTGCAAAACTTGATTCATTTGAATTAATTGCAAAGGAAGGGCGAAAGTTTTGTCTGAATATCTGTTTGGCAACACAGCGACCAAGAGATATTACGGAAGGCGTCTTGAGTCAGGTTGGAACGATGATTGTCCATCGCTTAACCAATGATCGAGACAGAGAGATTGTGGAGAGAGCGTGCGGCGAAATTGACAAGGCCGCATCTTCATTTTTGCCAAACTTAAAACCAGGTGAAGCTGCCATTATCGGAAACGATTTCCCTATTCCATTAACAATAAAAATTAATATTCCGACTATTCCACCGGAATCTTCAGGGCCAGACTATCAAAAAAGCTGGGCAAGACATCCGGAGGAAATTGAATGACCAACATCCTCATAAGCATAGAAAAACTCCTCTCCGGAAAGCATGTCGAAAACGAACGAATGGAATTTAAAAAAGGCTGGAATCCGGTTTCCACCATGCGGACAATCTGTGCCTTTGCCAATGATTTTAGTAACGAGGATAGCGGATACATTATCATTGGCGTTGAAGAAAAAGACGGCAAAC
>JAOZOC010000396.1 GCA_029933495.1 Bacteroidales bacterium | reverse complement strand
GAATAGAGAGCGCATTGAAAAATATATAACAGGAATTGTTAATAACAATCTTTCAAAATTATATGCAATATATGCAAATCCCGAACATGTTCATTTTCTTGTATCTCGAGCCCCTACCATTTCTGAAAGTGATTTGGCAACAATTATTTCAGAGAGTTCCGAAAAATTTATAAATAAAAATAGACTTTCAACAGGCAAATTTATGTGGCAGAATTCAGCCTCGGCTTTTTCTGTTTCTAAAGCAGATGTTGACAAGGTTTGTAAGTACATTTTAAACCAACCTAATCATCATAAAAGGACAACCTATACAGAAGAATATGAACAGTTTATAAGGTATTATGAACAGAACATAAAGAAAACAAAGTAATTTTATTGTATCCGGTTAATCATATACTTTAACTTCATTATTATAAAGTGCAATCCTTTTGGTGAATTTGTATTCAGGATGAATAAAATTAATTTGGATTTCCTGAAACGCATTCTTAATTACCCTTTTGCATTTCCTTCCTTTTATATCTGAAAATCTTTCAGTGAAGGAATTATAACCGATAATCTTTATCTTTTTGAGTTTCCCACGAGGAGAAAAAGTAAGGTAGTATTCGTCAAAAACAATATTATTCTAAATAAATTCATAGTTAATATTCAGCTATAAGGACATAATTCAGTTCCATATTGGTTTTTTCCCATTTACCGAGACAGGCAAGCCGCAAATATGATACACCTCTCTTTAAAGTGCCTGAAATTACAATACTTGCTCTTGTCACCGTATTGTCTTTCCAGCCCTTTATTGCTTCAACCGAGATAAAAAAATCTCCTTCAACCGAAATATTATAAGCCGAAATATCTTTTTCTGTCCTTCCCCTGCCTTTTTATGTCACAAAAATGTCCCTGCTAATAATACTCCGTCCCAGGAAACCATTTTCAGGACTGTGGAGATTAATCCTGAATAAAATGCTATCATAATCAGTAAATTTAGTTCGGAACATAAATGCTTTCAGGAACGCTCTCACATCCGTTGATAAGAGCCGGACAAGTTCAAATTCCTCTCCAATTCCGTTAAAATAATTATCTTTGCGATGCTTTATGGAATGTTTTTTGGAAGTAAACTTAAAAAATAAAATTATGAAAATAACGATAATTGCCTTTTTACTTGCTACATTAACCCTAACTGGCTTTTCTCAGGATATGGGGAACTATATGAGTGTTATGATAAAGCAAAAAAAGACTATGAAAATGGCAAGGACAATAACTGAGTTTCAAACCCTTGCAGACAACTTTGAGCAAATTTCACAGGCTGAATCCGACAAGTGGCATCCCCTGTATTATGCTGCATATTGTTATATAAATATGAGTTTTATAAACAAATTAAATGATGACAGGATAAAGTATCTTAATAAAGCTCAGTCTTTCGTTGACAAAGCTATTGAAATATATCCCGATGAGTCGGAGTTATTTGTCCTGCAAGGTTTTATTTACGAGGCTCGTATCCAGACAGACCCTGTTAATAAGGGAAAGGAATATTCAGAAAATGCAACTAAAGCACTTGAGCAGGCAATTGAATTTAATCCGGAGAACCCACGTGCATATTACCTCCTTGGATTGAATATTCTCCACACTCCAAAACAGTACGGGGGAGGGAAAGAGGCTGCCTGCCCTTACCTCTCAAAAGCAAACAATAAATTTAAAACGGATATACCCGGAAACGTACTTTCTCCAACCTGGGGAGGTGAAGAGAATAACAGGCAATATGTGAAAAACTGTATAGAGTAATTGGTTGCTGATGCTCTAAAAAACCAACGATTTAGTAACACTTCCTTTTACATTTGAAATTGAAGCTCTATAATACCCTCTGATCAGGTCATCCATCACCTCTTCTACAGATTCTATTTTTGTCGCACGGTAACCGTTGCTTCCTGCAAATGCAAATCCTTTTTCCAGATTTCCCTGGGCAGCATTGAAAAGGGCTTCTGCAATACAATAGGGTATTTCTCTGTAATCGCATCCTTTCAGACATTGCCAGGAACAAGATACAGGTCTTTTCTCTCCTGCTGATATTTTCTTCAAAAAATCATTATTTATTGCTCTGCCAGGTAATCCAACAGGACTATCAATAATAATCACATCTTCCGGTTTTGAAGCATTAATGTATTGCATCTTAAATTTCATATCGGCATCACATTCGTAAGTGGTAACAAACCTTGTCCCAACCTTAACCGCATCAGCACCGGCTTGCATTGTTTCGTACATATCCTCGCCGGTATAAATACCACCTCCCGCAATTATAGGTATTTTTTGAGAAAACTCATCCTCATATTTCTTCAGAACTTCTTTAGTTTCCTTAACTATTTCAATCAATGACTTTGTCTCACCAAGTAATTCCTGTTTTTTAAATCCAAGATGCCCACCTGCTTTGGAACCCTCGACAACAACTGCATCAGGTATTCTGCCAAAACTTTTTGCCCAGACTTTAAAGGTCAGTTCTGCTGCTCTTGCCGATGATATTTTAGGGACAATCTTTGTTTTGGAATTCACAAACTCATCCAGAGTAAGTGTTGCAGGTTTCTTAATAAGTAATCCTGCTCCCACAAAAACAATATCTAATTTCTCGTCAAGAGCAGCTTTAAACATATCGTCAAAGTCTGTTATGGCAAGCATTATATTTGCACCTAAAATTCTGCCTGGTGCCAGTTTTTTTGCCTTTCGTATTTCTCCTATAAACCCACTTAGATTTGATTTTCTTGAATATTTTCCCTTTGATTCATAGCTCATTCCTATTCCAACTGACGAAATAACACCTATCCCACCCTGGTTAGCAACTGCTGATGCCAGTTTCGACAACGAAACACCAATACCCATTCCTCCCTGAATAACCGGGACTGGTACTGTCATATCTCCAATTTGTAATGCTTTCATTTTTTTCGTTTTTATTTCTGACAAAATTACAACGATATTTATCTATATATGCATAGACAGACACAAACAGGTGCCAATAGTTTTGAATTGCGGTTTTAGGGACGAACTGTACGACCTAATAGTCTGGAAAGCAACCGGAAAGGAAATCAACAAAAAAATGATTAGGGAGGAATGCATATCGAATTTAGATGATTTCCTGCAGTTTTAATATGTAATTTTGCGAAACCGGGACTAAAAAATCCAAATCCTGAACCTGAATTTTTACTCCCTGGGGAGTTCCTTCAGCCTCCTTTATGAAATTTGTATTAACTAAATATGTCCTGTGGCATCTAAAAATGAAATTATAATTTTCCAATAACTTTTCTGCATATACAAAAGTGCTTCTTACAAAATGCTTAGACATTTCTCCATTCTCAAAAAAGTATATCTCAATATAATTTCCGGCTGATTTTATTACCCTAATAGAATTGACAGTTAAAGTAATTGAGTCCTTTTTATATTTCGACTCAAAAAATACACTATTATGACCTGTATTCAATTTTGATGATAGTTTTTGATTAAGAGTCAATGCCTGATTAACATTAAGTTTCATTAGCCGGTTTTGGTTTAATATTACCAGAATTGAGATAGCAAAAATACTTATTAAAATAATTTTTATTGCATCGTTTGGGGCTATTTCAAAGATAGGATTAAATCTGAAATATACAAAATATCCCATTGCAACAGAGGTCAATAGCCAAATATTCCAAAGTATTTCTTTAAAAACATTCCATCTCTGTGTATCCATAAAAGACTTGATAAACGAAGGAAGAACCATCATGTCAAAGGATAATACTGAAAACGTAATAACGCTTATAACTAATGCAATAATTATTCTTTCGTTATAACTGAATTCGTTAAAATTAAATGGTTCAAAAAAGAATAAAAAGCCACC
>JAOZOC010000395.1 GCA_029933495.1 Bacteroidales bacterium | reverse complement strand
TGTTTTTTTGACGGCAAAAGTAATGGCTCCTCAGGATATTGGAAAGATGTAGTTGGCCGTAGGGATACCTTAATTATACCAAATTGGGCAAAATTGTCATTATTATCTTGGTGCACTCAAAAGATATCATTTTGGGGTATGCAAATATACTAAATCTTTCCCACAACCACACCAATTTTCCAAATTTGAGAAAGTGTAAAAACAAATTAGACCTCATTATCAGCACATTAACTGTTTGCATAGTTTTTGCCAAAGTAATAAAACCATAATTAATATCAGAAAAATGGAAAAAGGTTTTGATGAAATAGCATTGAAAATGTTGGCAGCAGGAATGATGAAAGACTTCTTTTACGTAGTTGCCGATGAGGAAAACGATTTTTACTGGGCGTTGAATCTTGATGATCACCCCAATTCATTTATACTGGATAAATCGTACCAGAATTACCGAAGCAATAATCCTGGGCGAGTAAACGAGTCTATGGTAGTTATCCAACCAAACGTTTAATAATTTTCTTGCTTCTATCTTCATAATTCTCAATGGTAAAAAGCCTGGTGTTCACCGGGCTTTTTGCTTTTTATGCAGCTTTGTGTACTGGTGTCTTTGTGGTGAAAAAATACTATTGGAATCATAAAGTTTGAAATCAAATTAAACTACGTAATTTTACATCAACATTAAATTGAAATGCAAAATGCAGAATTAAAAATAATATCGGGTGGCCAGACGGGAGTTGACAGGGCAGCCCTTGATTTTGCACTTGAAAATAATATTCCCTGCGGTGGCCGGTGCCCGAAAGGAAGACCGGCTGAGGACGGAATTATTCCTTCAAAATATCCCCTGATAGAAACAGACGGACAGGATTATTCCGAACGAACCCGGAAAAATATTGAGGAGAGTGATGCCACCCTCGTCATCTATAAAGAAAATCCGGATGAAGGTACAAAACTAACCATCTCTTTGTGCAATAAGCTTAATAAACCCTGTTTTATCGTTAACCTTTCATCATCTTACAGTCCTGAAGAATTCTTAAACTTTATTACAACAAACCGAATTAAAACACTGAACATTGCCGGGCCGAGGGAAAGCAATTCACCGGGGATATACTTTGAAGCTTTCAAATTTCTGTCTGAGGTTTTTCAAATTGATAGATGAAACAACTTCATATCCAGCTATTTCAATACCCCTCACCTTAATCCACTCCCTTTGGGAGAGGAAAGACCCGCACCTGACCCTCTCCTCTAAAACTACGAATATTGAAAAATTAGAGGGCCAGGGTGAAGTAAAACCTCATATTTAAAAATAAAATAGACTGAAGGAAAACAGGTTTGCAAATATAGATATGTACAGATTGCATTAAACCTATTTCTCATCCGGGAACTTTTCAGGCCGGCTGAAATCAGGGTTCAGAATGAAACTTGTATCGGAAAGAGTGAGAAGGAATGCCTTTAAGTTTGCTTTTTCAGCCGGTGTAAGCATATTTCCTCCTGTGGCAATATGGTGCATCAAAGGGTCAATATATGGCGACCAGACAAGCCCGGAACTGTAAAAGTCAATAACCTCATCCAAAGTGTTAAACCTGCCATCGTGCATATATGGCGCAGTGTATTCAATGTTTCTCAGGGTTGTGGCCTTATAGACTCCGTGATCCATCGGGTTTCCGGTTATTGAGTAACGGTCTTCCGGATCGTCAAAGATACTGTCTTTTCCGTTGTTATAAAAGCCGTTGGTTGTAAAAAGAGGATTCCCGGCACCACCGTGGCAATGAAAGCAATCGGCTCCCTCCTCCGTGGTAAAAAGTACAAATCCGTTTAGCTCGGCAGGCGATAATTGTACTTCACCCCGCAGGTATCTGTCGAATTTTGAATCGGATGAAATCAGTGTCCGGACAAACTGTGCAATTGCTTTGGCGATGCGGTCAACAGTAACTTCCGGTGTCCCGAATGCCTTCCTGAACAGCTCAGGATATCCCGGAATATTTTTTATTGTAGTTTCAACCTTTTCGTAAGTGCTGTTAAACTCATTTGGAGCCGTTATTACGCCGAGTACATCCTCCTCTATGGAAGGAATACTGCCGTTCCAGCCGTAGTGCCCCGGATTCCATACGAGATTGATCAGCGGAAGCATAGCGTGATGTGTCGGTACTCCGTCAAGTCCGAAAGGGGCGGGGCGGGGTTGCCCGATTATGAATGATTTTTCCTGCAGGTGACAGGATGAACAGCTCATAAATTTGTCTTCGTCTGCTCTGCCTGCGAGGCGTCCGTCATAAAAAAGATAACGGCCAAGTTCTATTCCCTCAACAGTCATCGGGTTGTTTTTCGGGATATTCAGTTCTGTGGGAAATCCGTAAGGAACAGCTATTTCATAAGGTGTCGGTTTGTAAACTGGTATAAGTTCGGGCTCATCATTCCTGTTGCAGGAATATAAAAACATGGTAAAAAGAAACAATATGAAGAGTGATCTTTTCATCTATTTCTTAATAAATTCGGCATTCCACAAAGATGTTCCCAACGTATCCTTTTTTGTGTATTGTAATGATATTACCGAGTCGTTTATACTTCCACTCCCTTGATAAGCTGCCTGAAGTGTGTCATTTCCAACTATCTGGAACGGAATTATTATTACTGTATCAAATATATCACCATAAACTATTTTGGTAGTATCTCCTGCAAAATCAGAAAAATTAATTCTAAAGTTTACAGTTGAATCGGCAATTATCTTTGACTCAAACTCTCTGCTTTCGGTGGCCGGAAATACCTGAGTCTCGCTAACGCTATAGTAGCCTGCATAATTCCAGGCCTGATTATAAATAAAAACCCACCTTGTTGCCGGAGCAGCTTCATTTCCCTGTTTATCAACAACAGTGTAAACAACAGTATATTCCCCGACTTTATTTATGTCAACATCATTTTTAATGTAAATGTTGTTTGTGATATTACCGTCAGCCTCATCAGTGGCAGTTGCTCCCGGATCAGCATAAAGCTCATTCAATACGTGATAAATGCTGTCGGGAGGATTCATATTAATTATGGGCGGAGTATCGTCAACCTTTCTGCACGAAAAGGCGATAGCTACAATTACGATCAATATGCCTGAAAGATATTTCGTCATTTACGTTTAGTATTTAATGCAAAAGTACACTATTATTCCGTATTCAGAACTCTGACCGAAAAAACATTATGCCCGTTTTCTTTCGCAATCTGCATTGCTTCCTGATTCTGCATGATGTATCCGCCGTAAACATCAAGATCGAAAACATGCGGGTCTTTAAACCAGTTTTCCACATTCATTTGTATTTCAATAGTTTTTCTTTGGTCAGCCGAAATTGAAAATCCCGAATTCGGCAGGCTTACCCTGAAAAAATTTGGAACGAACCCTGTAATTGAATCGGGATATGAATAATAAATTTGTCCCCTGCCAAGATGAAAATCGAAAGGTGTTGTCTGCCAGGTTTGTCCCTCCTCAAGCCATTTGCCGTTCAGCTTCATATAGTGATATCCTCCGCCGAGATACTCAGGCCAGAACATATCCCTTTCGGGAGGATTGACATACATAAATGAAATGTTTTTTTCATCGGTAATACCGAAAATAAATGAAATGGAATCATAAGTGCCCGGAGTTATATCATCATAAACCTCCCAGCTCCAGGTATTTTCAAGGTCGGTATCAACATAGTAAATATCCTGCCACTCTTTTATCATTTTTTCGGTTCCGTCGCTTTTGTAAAGAGTTACATCCGAAATAAAATATTGTATTTCGTTGACCATATATTTATTTCCGGCAGCATTGGTGTACATCAGGCTGTCATAAATTACAGGCTGTCCGTCAATCAGGTGCATAAAAGTAAAAGTTATCT
>JAOZOC010000394.1 GCA_029933495.1 Bacteroidales bacterium | reverse complement strand
TAAATAGACTGAAAAATAATATTTACCCACTAAAATGGTAGTAGAACCAAAAAAATTGTATATTTGTGTCATTCGATTAAACAGAATTGCAGTTTTACCAAATAATTACAAAAAAATGAAAAAGATCATCTTTTGGACAATGTTTCTTGTCATAGCACAATTACATTTTACAACAATAGCTCAGAACATCACATTTAATGTTGATATGACAAATGCCGATGAATTCAACCCCGAAACTGACGATGTTTACTTAACGGGTAGTTTTGCGGGATGGGCAATGCCTGGTACAAACAACGATTTACTGATGCTCCCTTCGGAGGAAAACCCGATTATATATTCCGTTACAATTCAAATTGAGCCACCGGAAACAATAATTTACAAGTATTTCAGGGTCATTAACGGTGATCCATCCTGGGATAACGGTGAATGGAATGGTGATCCCAACAGAGTTAATTTTATTACAGGAGGCGACCAGACTTTTGATGACATCTGGGGCAGTATGCCTCAAGCTGTTGAGTTTCTTGTGGATATGAGTACTGCTGAGAATTTTGATCCTGAAACAGATGAAGTGTATTTCACAGGTACATTTTGTAACTGGGCTCAACCGGGCATTTTAGAGGATATTGTTTTTGATCCAACTGGGATCCCTTTATTATACACTTTGAGTATTGCGCTGCAAGAAGGAATGTATGAGTACAAATATTTTATTGTTAAAAATGGTATTCCTAGCTGGGACAATGGCGAATGGCCGGGATTACCGAACAGGGTGGTTCTTGTAAATTCGCTTACAAATCAGGTAAATGACATTTGGGGACAGCTTTTTTTTGGTTATGAAGATGATTTTGAGCTTTATACTTCGGGTGAGCAACTTGCATGTCAGAACCCTGTGAACTGGACTACGTGGAGCCAATCTCCTTGTGATGCAACGGAAGATCCGTTTATAACCGATGATATTGCATTCAGCGGAGTTAATTCGGTCAATATCATTAATGACAATAACTGTATTAAGCCGTTAGACAATTATACATCAGGAATCTTCAAAACAAGTTTTCAGATCTTTATTCCTTCAGGTTCTGATGCATACTGGAGTGCTTTTCAGCAATTTTCGGGACCTGGCAGTCAATTGGGAATTCAGGTATATTTCGGTAAGAATGATTATGGTTCAGGAAGTGTGGATGCAGGAGGAGCAGCTTCGGGTTCTTTCTCATTTGAATATGATACATGGATTTACCTTGAATTATTTGTTTATCTTGATACAGACTGGGCAGAGCTTAATATTAACGGAGAGTCTGTGGTTGAATGGCAATGGAGTTTAGGCGATTTGGGACAAGGCGGTATAAATCAGATCGGTGGCAATAATTTTTACGGATGGACAGGTGGCATTAATAATAATTCAAACTACTATTTTGATGATTACCTGTTTAAAAAAATAAATTTTGGCCCTTTAGACCCACCGGCAAATCTTTCTGCAACAGTTGAGTTTAATGACGTTATTCTTTGCTGGGAGCCACCTGAATTTGCCCCGAAGAATAAAGAGATCATAGGTTACAATCTTTACAGGGATAATGTATTAACGGAATTTGTTTCAGAGAACTGTGCAACCGATTATTGTCTTTACCCGGGAAGTACGCATAGCTACTTCGTTACAGCAGTTTACGATGAAGGCGAATCAACACCTTCAAATACTGTCGCAGTTACAATTCAAAATCCTTTACCTGCTCCTGCAGAGTTGACCTATTCAATAAACAGTACTTCTCTGATACTGAGCTGGAATGAAGTCAAAGGACTGGATGGCTACAATGTTTACCACTCTTTTAATAACGGCCCTTTTGAATTGCTAAACAATCAGCCGGTTACAGAAAATACTTATGTTTATAATAGTCCGGAAACAGGTTACCATAAATTCTATACAACCGCTGTCTATTGTGATTATGAATCGGGGCAATCAAACACCGTACAGGTTACTATAACCGGTATCAATGAAATAACGGCTCAATCAATTTATCTGTTTCCCAATCCGGCTTCCAATACTATTTTTATTAATTCTGATGAAATATTGTTATCAGCAACTATCTATGATTATTCAGGCAGGAAACAGTTTACTAAAACCCTGAGTCAAAGCAATGTCAACATTGATATATCCCGTTTAGCAAATGGTGTTTATATGTTAAAACTAAAAACATCAAGCAGAGTATTTATTACCCGGTTGATTAAAAAATAATATTTGGATACCCAATATAGGAAGAAACTGTCTGATACCCGATTAATTATTGGTCTGACAAAGAAAAAAAAGTTCTTACATCTTCGCAAAGCAAAGCTGTTTAGAAGCAGTTAATATCCCGATAAACGAGGACTCTCGACAAAGTCGGAGCTCGAAGGAATCAGGTTTAAATTTTTGCAAACCTGATATCCATCGGTTTACTTCATCTGAATTGACAGGTATTTCATCCGGGTGTATGACCCCGTTATTCAATGAACGGGGCCATTTCTTTCCATAATTCATCTAAGAAGCAGCCTGTTTTGTTATATTTTGTTAAAAAAATTGCGCTATGACATATTTTATTCGTAATTTTGCATTCAAAGAAATATAAAAATAATGTCTAACTAAAAATTTAAACTTATGAAAAAAATTACTTTAAGATTATCAGCAGTGTTAATGTTCCTTACTTTTGGAACATTTTTATCTGCGCAAACAGTATTCAACGTAACATTTAACGTTGATATGACAAATGCCGAAGGGTTTAATCCTGATACGGATGATGTATACATCTCTGGAACTATGGCAGGCTGGGCACAACCAGGTACAGACTCTGCTTTTATGATGATGCCGACAGAGGAGAATCCAATGATTTATACAATAACTGTTGTGGCAGATTCAGGTTTGGCAATGTTTAAGTATTTCCGTGTTATCAACGACAGTGCCAGTTGGGATAATGGCGAATGGAATGGTGATCCAAACCGTACAACAATTCTTATGTTGGATAACATGGTATATAATAATGTATGGGGCAACAAACCTATAATGGTTACTTTTAATGTTGATGTTACTCCTGCAGTAGATTCAGCAGTTTTTGACCCTGAAGTTGACCAGATTTATATCACAGGTAGTTTTGCCGGATGGATGATGCCAGGTGTTATTCCTCAGCTTGCAATGGCAGCCGGTGATGATATGATTTATTCTGCTCCTGTTTTAATGTATGAAGGAGATTATGAATACAAATATTTTGTTGTTCACGAAGGTGTTCCAAGTTGGGATTATGGCGAATGGAATGGTGGAGATAACAGGACAATAACTGTAGATACTACAGTATCTGAAGTTAATGACATTTGGGCTTTTCTCGCTGGCGTTTCTAACTATTTACAACCAACTTACACTGTCTTCCCTAATCCTGTAGAGAACACTCTCTTTATAAGGAATCTTGAAAAAGCAGACAGAATTGAAATTTACAACATGGTTGGCCAAAAGGTTAAATCAATTGATAATATTTCAACTCCTGATGTTAATATCAACGCAGCAGAACTGAACAACGGTGTTTACTTTATTTCAGTTTACACAGCTAAAGGTGTTCAGACAACAAAATTTATTAAGAAGTAAGAAAGTTTTAAATTGCAAAAAAAGAGAAGCCTGCCCGTTTTGGGTGGGCTTTTTTGTTTTGGCTATATATTCTTGCAAGCGTGGACGCTTGCACATTGATGTGACAAGCGTCCACGCTTGTCGCGAGATATAAAAGCCACAACAACCTATCTATCTGTCACTTCCAGCACAAGTGCAGTCATTGCAGGAATTTTTATTTCATCAACCTTATATCTCTTTCCTGAGATGACATCCTTTACCATCTCATCACCGGAAATAATTTCGGCGAACCTTT
>JAOZOC010000027.1 GCA_029933495.1 Bacteroidales bacterium | reverse complement strand
TCAAATGATTGAAAAAATGGAAATGACTGGTAATGTTGTTTTGATGTCATACAATATTGACAAACTTAAAAGAATAAAGGCAAAAGCACCTCAAATCAGAACTGTTTTGATCAAAAACATTCTTTCAAATGTTGATCTTGAGGTTGCAAAAGAGATTGAAGCTTATGGTGTCAGCGGGGGTTATATCTCACCAGTTTCAATAATAAAAAATGCTCACCGAAAAGGCTTACAGTGCTGGTTCGGGATTGTTGATGATCCCGCAAAGGCAGACCGATTGTTTGAAAAAGGGCTTGATGCTGTTTTTACAAACTATCCGCAACTGATGACAATGAGCCGGGAAGATGAGGTTGCCGTATATCCCAACCCGTTCGGCAATTATATTTCAATCAGGCTAAAGAGCCCTGAAGATATTAAAAGTGTGCAAATAATTGACAATTCAGGAGAGGTTGTCTACAAAACAGAAGGACCGTTTTCAACATTTTTAGAATGGAGACCCGGAAAGGATGTAAAAAAAGGACTATTTTTAATATACATAATCGGGCAGGAAAACGTTTTTTGTGAGAAAATTTTGTTTTTATAGAAACAGTTTTCTGAAAGAATTACTATTTATTTCTCAGAATATTATATATTTGTGGCTTAGTAGTGATTAAGTATATTAAAGTAAAATGAAAACACCTTTGGAACAAATAAAGGATGTATGTCATCAAATTCTTCCTGGAAGCAGAGTTTTATTATTTGGCTCAAGGGCAAGACAAGACTATACATTTGATAGCGACTTCGATTTTTTAATAATTACTACACAAGAATTAAGTATTAATCAAAAACTGAAATATAAAGCTAAAATACGAAGAATTCTTGCAAAATATAAGATTCCGGCAGATATTTTAATACAAAGTGACAGTGAGATTAAAATTAAAAAGAGTATAACGGGTCATATTGTAAAACAAGCTCTTGATGAAGGAGTGAGAATATGAATATTGAATTTTTACTTTCTGAGTGCGCGGAATTTGATAAAGACTTTGACAATATTGATCCGAAAAATCTTAGCGACTTCGGTGTGGAAATTCGTTATCCTGATGATATGTATAACCCAGATCAAAATTAAGCTTTAGAATACAAAAATCTCGCAATTGATATAAAACAGTTTACCGAATCTAAGATATATGATATCATCCTTTAATTTTGATTAAAATACCCTCCTGATATGCCTCTCAAATATATTTTCCGTAACACATTGCCCTAAAATATCTGAATACTTTTCCTGTAAGATACTGAATTCCTCAATTCTTTCAGCAGCAAGCTTGTAAGCCACATGCATCAACTGGCGCATATCTTTATTGTAATCAGGATGTTCGGGAATATGTTGTAATGTGTGGAACATTTTATTGCTGTTCCAGCTTTCCACCTCCCTTTTATCAGGCAAATGGTTTAAAGAAATATCAATAACATCTGCATAAGGCCTGATCAACTCCTCAATCCTGTCAAGAGCATCATAGTAAATCTCTTTTACAAATTGTAATGCTTCACTACCTGCTTTAGAAAGTCCGATAATCTCCTCAAGCCAGGTTGTACCTGCAGTTTTAATATGAATACCTTTATCGTACTTCCTGATAAGGTCTCCCATAACCGGATAAATTGAAAACTTATCTGAGCCGGAGTGAATGCTAAGTTTTAACTCATCAGGCAGACCAAACTCTTTTACAGCATAATCAATTACCAGCAAATCTTCTTCAAATTCCTTTTCAAACTGACAGATATCACCTGTATAATCAACGCCTTTGTTAAACCTGCCTGAGAATTTCGGAGCAATGGTTTGAACCGGCACATTTTGATTGGAAAGCATAAGCAGGATAAAAAACAGTTCAATAGGCGTTTGAGCCTGCTCTACTTCATCCATTGAGACTTCCGTAATGAAGTTTCCCTTACCTTTCTTGGATTCTATTTTCCTGTAAATCTCCCCTGCCTTTATTGTGGCAAACAAAAATTTGTCTGCAATATCTTTCAGTACCGTTTTATCAATTCTAAAGGAATCTTTAATATCTGGAATAGTCAGTTCTCCAATATATTGTGAACAGGAATCCATACAATATTCAATCTCCGCTTTATCACATTCTTTACCGATATATGATGCAACATCAATTGTGAAAAAGTCAGAATTATCAATAAATCCATCAACTGTTTTAAGGTTAATATGATCTGCATCAACATAATAATCATCATCCCAATCCAACCCATTGACAGCTTCAACAGCTTCCTTCAAAACAGACAAGGGTGCAGACCCTATTATAATATGTTCGCGGTTTGATTTATTCCAGACAGGAGTTATGTCAATGCCAAGTTCTTTAGCTTTTACAATTGCTTGCAACTGTGCAATACCCTGGCGTTGGAAGCGGTCGCCGATACCGAAAGAATACTTTGATAAATTTTTCATTATTATTTCATTAAATCAAAAAACCGAGGTAGCCACAGGCTGATTTCGGGGAATAAAGTCACCAGTACCAATACCAAAATCATTGCTACATAGAACGGAATAAGAGGTTTTATTACTTTTTCGATACCCATATCAGCTACACTACATCCCACAAACAGTACAGTTCCCACAGGTGGGGTAATCAAACCGATACACAGGTTCAATATCAAAATAATCCCAAAGTGGATGGGATCCATACCCAACTGGGAACTAACCACCGGAAGAAAAATGGGCGTGAATATCAAAACTGCAGGAGTTATATCCATAAAAATCCCGACAAATAATAGAATCATATTAATTGTTAGCAGAATGACATAAGGATTATCGCTTAAGCTCAACAAGCCTTCACTAACATCTTGCGGTATATTTTCGTAAGCCATAACCCACGACAAAGCCATTGACGTTCCTACAAGAAACAATACAATGGAAGTAGTTACAATGGTTTTAAGCATAATATCGGGAAGGTCTTTAATCCTCATTTCCTTATAAATAAGTGCAAGTATGAAAGCATATAGAACAGCAATTGCCGATGCTTCTGTGGCAGTAAATATTCCGGCTATTATTCCACCAATTACCAAAATAAGCATAAACAGACTTGGTATGGCATCAATAAATTTCAGTACACCCTGCTTCAGGCTTGATTTCTCAGCCAGAGGGTAATTCTTCCTGTAAGCTACGGCAGCAGCCACTCCCATTAGAAATATTCCAGTGAGAATACCGGGGATATATCCTGCAATAAACAGGGCTGCGATAGATACACCACCGCTTGCTAATGAATAGACAATCAGTATATTACTTGGCGGAATAACCAAACCCGTCGTTGCGGAGGAGATGTTTACAGCAGCAGAAAAACCCTCATCATAGTTTTCATTTTTCATTTGGGGATGCATAATGCTTCCTATTGCTGAAGCTGAGGCAGCCGCTGACCCTGAAATTGCACCAAAAAGCATATTCGCCATAATATTCACAAAGGCAAGTCCGCCAGGAAGACGACCAACAAGTACCTTGGCAAAGTCGATCAACCTGATAGCAATCCCTCCCTTATTCATTAACTGTCCGGCAAGGACAAAAAACGGAATTGCAAGCAGGGTGAAGCTATTAAGGCTGGCGGCCATTGTTTGGGCGACTGTTGTTAGTGTTGCCAAAAGAGTTGTGCTGACAATCAGGGTTAATGTTGCCGAAATTCCAAGGCTGTATGACACCGGGACGCCCAATATCAACAAAATCAGGAAACTAATAATCAAAATAATAATGCCTAATTCCATATTTTTTTTATTTCCATGATTGAGTTATCAATTGCAAAATAGACAATGAACAGGCCGCTTATTGGAAGCACCATATAAACATATCCCAATGGGATTTCCAAGGCCGGTGAAGTTTGACCAAGGTAAAACCTTGTATAAACAAGCCAGATACCACCAATAATCATAACCGAAAAGGCGAACAGAAATATGAAAAAGTTGATGGCAAGCATTAATAAGGTTTTTCTTTTTCCTTTTGCTCTTCGCACCATCAAATCAATAGCTATATGCTGCTGCTTGCTAGTAACAAAAGCCGCACCAAGCAATCCGACCCAAATAAGCAGAAATCCGGCCAGCTCATCTGTATATTTGCTGGGGTCAGATAGCAGGTACCTTGTAGCAACCTGCCAGATAACATTCAAAACCAGTATGCCAAGAATTATCACCAGTATATGGGATAGAAATTTATCAATGCTTTCCCTGATTCTCATTTGTTTTACATATTTTTTATCCTGTTAATCAAATCCCCGTACTCTTTATCTTTTTCGTATTCATCATAAACGGTTTTCACCTTTTCAATAAATGGCATTTTGTCTGGATAGAATATTTCCACTCCTGCTTTTTGAATATTCTCCAAAACCATTTTTTCCGAATCCTCCCAAAGTTTGCGTTGAACCAACACCGATTCTTTCACGGCCTGTTCAAGCCATTCCTTCTCCTGTTGTGTCAGTTTGTTCCACATATGTGTATTGATAATCAGTACATCAGGCACTGCAGTATGCTCATCAAACGAATAATAATTACAAACCTCATAGTGGTGTGAAGTGTAGAAGCTTGGCAGATTGTTTTCGGCTCCGTCAACAACGCCCTGCTGAAGTGATGTATATAATTCACCCCAGGAGATAGGTGTGGGAGAACCTCCCATTGCCTTCACCATTTCTACCGCTGTATTACTCTTCATCACCCTGATTTTCATCCCTGTCAGATCGTTGGGCTTAAGTATGGGTCTGTCTTTTGTGTAAAAACATCTTGTTCCCGCATCGTAAAAGCAAAGTCCGTGGAGCCAGTATTTTTCTCCGTTAAGCAATAGTTCTTTGCCTAACTCGCTGTCAAATACATTATGATAATGTTGCTTATCCCTGAAAATATACGGAAGTCCTAGTACCTTAAATTTTGGAGCAAAACTTTCCATTGCTGCTGATGATACTTTAGTCATATCAAGGCTGCCAATCTGAAGCAGTTCCAGACATTGTTGCTCGTTTCCCAGTTGTCCGCCGGGATATATTCTGATTGTCAGTTTGTCTCCCGAAATTTCTTTCAGCTTGTTTGCCATAAATACCATTCCTTTATGAACCGGATGGTCGGTATCCAGCCCATGAGCCAGTTTCAATACTCTACCTTTTTGTTTATGATCGCAGGAAGTAACAAGAAAGAGCAATGCTGTTAATAAAAAAAGTATATTGTATTTAAGGGGATTTGTCATCCGTTTTGTAATTTATAATAAATTGAACTATTGACTGTTATGTTTTGTCATAATTGTTGCTTCCTTCGGGTAAAAATCCCGCCAAAACTTTTTTTCGTTACTTATATCCCTGTATTCCGCTTCGCTCCACACCGGGTTACAAAAATGTCGCTACTTGCGCCTCCGCTAGCTATGGCGACACGCGGACTAATCTTTATTGCTAGTAATTTTTATTTTACTTAATGTGTTCTTCAAGATGTCAAAAGTCAAAATAATTTTTTGAGTTGAAATATGAAATATTCTGTACCATTTCTCCAACAAGTTCAATATCATTGGGTATCAATCCTTTTTCGATATCGTTTCCAAGTAAGTTACATAATACTCTTCTGAAATATTCGTGACGCGGATATGACAGAAAACTTCTGGAATCGGTAAGCATTCCTACAAAACGGCTCAATAATCCGTGATTCGATAATGTATTCATCTGTGCTTCCATCCCCTGTTCCTGATCCAGAAACCACCAACCCGACCCGAATTGCATTTTACCTGGAGTTGTACCGTCCTGAAAGTTGCCGATCATCGTTGCAGTCATATCATTGTCGCGTGGGTTGATGTTATATATAATAGTTTTTGTAAGTTTTCCGATACTGGCGAGATTATCAAAAAAGCGGTTTATTGACTTTGCGACTGTAAAATCACCAATGGAGTCGAATCCGCTATCGGGACCAAGCTTTTGAAACATTCGTGAGTTATTATTTCTTAAAACTCCATAATGAAATTGCTGGACCCATCCTTTTTCAAAATCCATTTTTGCAAACTCAATAAGCATTGCAGATTTGAATTTTAAAACTTCCGGATATTGTAAAACTTCTCCTTTTCTTACCTTTTGAAATATTTTCTCTATTTCCTTTAATGTGTATTTTTCAACATAAAAACCCTCAATTCCATGGTCAGACAATTTACATCCATTAGCGGCAAAATAATCGTGTCGTTTTTGTAAAGCATCTAACAAATTTAAAAAAGAGTTGATGCTATTTCCTGAAATTGCTTCAAGCTTATTCAGATAGTTATTATAGACAGGGGTCTCTTCAACAGCCATTGCTTTATCAGGACGCCATGCGGGTATTACTTTTACCTCAAAGTCCGATTCATGTAGTTGTTTATGGTATTCCAGGCTGTCAATCGGATCATCTGTTGTGCAAATAACTTCAACATTTGCTTTGCGGATAAGGTTTTGAACTTTGAACTCTTCAGTTTGCAGCTTTTCGTTGCACATATTGTAAATTCTTTCAGCAGAACCACCATTTAATAACTCATCAATTTCAAAATAACGTTTTAACTCGAGATGAGTCCAGTGAAATAGTGGATTTCGTAAGGTATAAGGTACGGTTTCTGCCCATTTCAAAAACTTCTCTTTATCAGGTTTGTTTCCGGTGATAAATGATTCGTCCACACCATTTGCTCTCATAGCCCGCCATTTGTAGTGGTCGCCTTCCAACCAGAGTTGTGTCAGGTTATCAAATTTCTTATTTTCTGCTATTTCTTTTGGACTGAGATGACAGTGGTAGTCAATCACCGGCATTTCTTTGGCATAGTTATGATATAACTGCCGTGCTGCATCCGTTTCAAGCAGAAAGTTTTTATGTATGAATGATTTATCCATCAGGATATAAAGTTTTCTCAATTCCTAACTGTAATCCTCTTAGTTCGGCAAGTCCTTTCATCCGGCCAATTAGTGAATAACCGGGGTAGGTCTTTGCCTTTTTTATGTCGTCGAGCATTAGATGACCATGATCTGGTCGCATTGGGATTTGTCTGTCTGTGCGGCCCTCCTTTTCTCTTTTGTGTTGCTCCTCCAGCAATACTTTTACAATGTTATACATATCAATATCGCCATTCATATGATTTGCTTCCATAAAATAACCATCAGGTTTGCGATGTACATTGCGTAGATGAACAAAGTTTATCCTGTGGGCAAGATTTTTTGCCATTTCAACCAAATTATTAAAATGGCCGGCTCCGAAAGAGCCTGTACATAAAGTAATTCCATTGGAAGGAGAATCAACAACATTAATCAAATTCAGAGCATTTTCAAGAGTGCTCATCACTCGTGGTAAACCCAGCAATGGCCAGGGTGGATCATCTGGATGAATAGCCATCCTGACACCTGCTGATTCAGCAGTTGGATTTATCTCTTTGATAAAATAATGTAGATGCTCAGTTAGTTTTTTTGCATCAATATTCTTGTATTCATCTAAAATTTGCTGGAATTCATCTAACGAAAACGACTCCTCCGAACCTGGAAGACCTTGCAAAATTGTTCCGGTCAATTCTGCTGATTTTTTTTTTGATAATGAGTTGAAATGCGATTTTGCCTTTTCAATCATTTCGGATTTGTAGCCTGCTTCAGCATCAGGTCTTTTTAATATGAACAGGTCAAATGCTGCAAAAGCAACCGGATCGAACATAAGTGCATAAGACCCGTCAGAGTAAGGAAACTTTACATCCGTTCTCGCCCAATCCAAAACAGGCATAAAATTATAACAAACTGTTTCAATCCCACACTCTCCCAGATTTTGCAAGGTAACTTTATAATTTTCGATATATTTTTGAAAATCACCTGTCTGCTTTTTAATATTTTCGTGCACAGGTACACTTTCTACCACTGACCATTTCAAGCCATAGCTTTCAATTTCCGTTTGTCGTTTTTGTATTTCGTCAACAGTCCAGATTTCACCGTTGGGAATATGATGTAATGCAGTAACAATGCCACTTGCACCTGTTTGTTTTATTTCTGTCAGGGTAACCGGATCTTTTGGTCCGTACCATCTCCACGTTTCTATCATTTCGACTGTATGTGTTTCTAAATTTTATACTCCGCTAAAAGCGCTAAATCCACCATCAACCGGCAGTACAATTCCCGTCACAAATTTTGATGCATCACTGCATAAAAACAGAGTAGCACCCATCAGCTCTTCTATCTCTCCGAATCTCCCCATAGGTGTATTCCTGATAATTGTCTTGCCTCTTGCAGTAAAACTGCCATCTTCATTGGTCAGTAATTTTCTATTTTGATTCCCGATAAAAAACCCTGGTGCCAGAGCATTCACCCTGACCCCGTCACCAAATTTTATTGCCATTTCAACAGCCATCCATTTTGTAAAATTGGTGATTGCTGCTTTTGATGCGGAGTAACCTACAACTCGTGTTATAATCCTATCGGCAGCCATTGAAGACATATTCAGGATACTACCGGATCCGGTTTTTGCCATCACCTCACCAAAAACAAGAGAAGGCAGAACAGAGCCGTTAAGGTTAAGGTCGCTTACTTTCTTGAAGTCATCCATTTTCATATCAAAAATGGTCTGGTCTTCGCCAATGGTTGCACCTTCTTTGTTTCCTCCTGCCGTGTTTATCAAAATGTCAATTCTGCCGAAAGTTGCCAGCACATAATCTTTTATTTTTTCCAGACTTTTTCTGTTAAGTACATCGCAAACCAGACCTTTTATTTCACCAAATTCAGATAATTCAGTGGCTCTGTTTACAACAATATCCTCAAACAGGTCCAGCAAGATAACTTTCGCACCTGACTTAATTAGTGCTTCGGCCATCTTACCTGCAATTATACCACCCCCTCCTGTGATTATCGCGACTTTATCTTTTATGTTAAAAATATCATTCATATTTTTTACTCAATAATTTCATTATCTCAAAACCCGTCCCGAGCCATCACCTGCCATAAGATTTTCGACCTCTTCAATAGTTGCCAGATTAAAATCTCCGTAAATAGTGTGTTTCAGTGCTGAAGCAGCAGTAGCAAAATTCAGAGCTTCCTGATTATTATTATTTTGTAGCAACCCATAAATAAAACCTGCCATAAAAGAGTCGCCACCTCCTACACGGTCAACAATATGGGTTATTGAATAATTGGGTGCTACAAACATTTTATCGCTTTCAAACAGGACAGCAGACCAGTTGTTGTGACTTGCACTTATTGATTGACGGAGAGTGAAAACAATCTTTTTTACTTTCGGAAATCTTTCTCTTAATTGAGTTGAGATTGATTCATAAGCTCCTGCATTTACCTTGCCTTTCGTTACATCAATATTATTAGATTTGATACCAAATATTTTTTCAGCATCTTCTTCATTTCCCAAAATAATATCACATTCCTTAACAAGGTCAGGCATTACTTCGGCAGGTGTTTTTCCCCATTTCCACAGTTTTTTTCTGTAGTTCAGATCACATGAAATAGTAAGTTTTTTTTTGGAGGCTATCTGTAGAGCTTCCAGGCAGACTTCTGCAGCATTAGCAGATATGGCTGGTGTGATTCCTGTAAAATGAAACCATTGAGCATCTTCAAAAACAGAGTCCCAATCAATGGTTCCGGGCTTAATTTCAGCAATGGCCGAATGAGCCCGGTCATAAATAACCTTGCTGGCACGACTAACGGCTCCTGTTTCAAGAAAATAGATACCCAAACGGTTGCCACCCCACTGAATTGCTGAAGTATCAACACCATATTTTTTGATTTCCTGTTCGCACCATCGGCCAATATCATTGTCAGGAAGCCGGGTTATAAATTTAGATGGTAAACCAAAATTTGCCAATGAAACAGCGACATTTGCTTCGCCACCTCCAAACGTAGAGTTCAACTGTTGCGATTGTGAAAATTTCAGATTGCCGGGAGTTGCAAGCCTTAACATTACTTCTCCGAAGGTTACAATGTGCTTCATCGTGATTATTGTTTAATGACGAATGACCAAAAGTAATATTATTTGCTGAAACTTGATCATTACGGGAAATTAATTACTTTTGTTATGTGAAGGATAACATTATACATGATAAATTATGGCACGATTCTCAAGAATTGAAACAAGTTTAAAAATAATGGAAACGGGGCTTGTACCCTTGTTCTATAATTCTGAGTTAGAGGTTTGCAAACAGGTGATTGATGCCTGCTACGGTGGTGGTGCACGTGTTTTTGAATTTACTAACCGAGGTGATTTTGCTCACGAGATATTCGCCGAACTTAATAAATATGTCATTAATAAATATCCCGATTTTATACTTGGGGTAGGCTCGGTTATTGATGCAGGGACGGCATCTGTTTATTTGCAACTCGGTGCCAATTTTATTGTATCACCGGTTTTAGTTGAAGAAATCGCTTCTGTATGTAACAGGCGTAAGATATTATGGATGCCAGGCTGTGGAACTCTTACTGAGATAACAAATGCTGAATCGCTGGGTGCCGAAATAGTTAAGATCTTTCCCGGAGCATCTGTTGGTGGACCCGGTTTTGTAAAAGCAGTCGGAGGGCCGATGCCCTGGACTTCTATTATGGCTACCGGCGGTGTTGATACTACTGAAGAGAGCCTGAAAGCGTGGTTTGAAGCTGGTGTTACTGCAGTTGGAATGGGCTCAAAACTAATTACCGGGGAAATTTTGAAAAACAATGATTTTCAATTACTTGAGGATAGTGTTAAGAAGGCTCTCACAATTATTAAGACTTTTCAAAGACAAAAATAAATTAAGGCAGCCATTTGTCAAATCAGGTGGTATTTTGGGTCTTTAACAAATTCCCATAATTATTGTATTTTTGCCAAAACAATAATCATGAATGATTTCCCAATCTTAACTTTTCCTGCTCTCTTGCAACAGTCAGTTGAAAAATATGGTGACAGGCCTTCAGTTGCTTTTGTTGGTGAAACCCCATTGAGCTATTCCGAATTTGATAAAAAGAGACTATCAATCATCTCTTTGCTTGAAAAACTGGATATTCAGCCGGGTGATCGCGTGGCTCTTTTAAGTGCAAATATGCCCAGTTGGGGGATTACATATTTTGCCATCGGTACTATGGGAGCTGTCGTTGTACCCATACTTCCAGATTTTAGTGAAACTGAGATCGAAAATGTATTGACCCACTCCGAGGCAAAAGCTATTTTTGTTTCAAACGGACTGAAATCAAAGATTAAAAATTTCAGGAAAGAGACTTTGGTTCACCGGATATTAATCGATGACTTTTCATTATTGGAAACAAGTAAATCGGGAGTTCAATATGAAGAAGGATTAATATCGGAAAAAGAATATAAGGTTGCTGAGGATGACCTTGCTGTAATAATCTACACTTCAGGGACTACCGGAAAATCGAAGGGAGTTATGCTGACTCATAAAAACATAAGTTCAAATGCCGTAGCCAGTAGGAGCATTCAGGAGATAAACACCGATGATCGCTTTTTATCTGTTTTACCACTGTCTCATACTTATGAAAACACTATCGGGTTTATTCTGCCCATTATCTGTGGTGCAAGTATTTATTACATTAAAAAGCCACCTACACCTGCGGTTTTACTTCCTGCCCTGAAAATGGTGCGGCCAACTCTTATGTTAACAGTTCCTTTAATTATAGAGAAAATATACCGGAATAAAGTATTGCCAAATTTCCAAAAAAACATGCTGACAAGATTTATGTATTCCATACCGTTTCTGCACAAAAAGTTTAACGAAATAGCAGGTAAAAAGCTTATGGAGACATTTGGGGGTGAATTGAAATTTTTTGGTATCGGAGGTGCAAAACTTGATAAAACAGTTGAGAAATTTCTTCGTGATGCTAAATTCCCGTATGCTATTGGATACGGGCTTACCGAAACATCACCTTTGCTTGCCGGAGTTAATGCACAGCATACCAAATTGCAATCTACAGGCCCACCGCTTGAGGGTATTACTCTGAAAATTCACAATCCACAGAAAATGACAGGTGAGGGTGATATCTGGGCAAAAGGTCCTAATGTTATGAAGGGATATTACAAAGAGCCGGAACTTACAAAAGAGGTGATGACGGAAGATGGATGGTTTAAAACAGGAGATCTGGGAATTCTTGACAAAACCAACTATCTCTACATTCGGGGACGAAGTAAAAATGTAATCATCGGGCCGGGAGGCGAGAATATTTTTCCTGAAGATATTGAGTCCGTTATCAATAATTTCAAACATGTTGCTGAATCGCTGGTAATTCAACAAAAAGGGAAACTGGTGGCAATGGTACATTTTAACCGTGAGGAGATTGAAGAAAAGTATCAGCATATGAAGCATAAGGGTGAGGAATTTTCTGATTATATAGAAAAAAAATATGAAGAGCTGAAAAATGAGTTGCATAATTATGTAAATTCCAGGGTGAACAAATTCTCAAAAATCAATGACATTGTTGTTAAAAAGGATGAATTTGTTAAAACGGCCACCAAAAAGATTAAACGCTTTTTGTATTCAAAATCAGATGATTAACTCAAGATAGTTATTTGATGAAAAGAACCAACGTCTGTATTGTAGGTGCCGGCCCGGCGGGTGTCGTTGCTGCCCTTTTTCTGGCAAAATATGGCGTTGAATGCACTTTAGTTGATAAGGCAAAATTTCCACGCAACAAAATATGTGGTGATGGCATCAGCGGCTGGGTACTGACAATCCTGAATGAGCTGGATAGTAAATTGCTTGAAAAGTTGTCGAAACAACCTTTCATAACTCATTCGCATGGCATAAGAATAGTTGCCCCCAATTATAAGCAACTTGACCTGCCTTTTCTTGATAGTGGTGACTGGGATAAATCAATATCTCCCGGATTTACTGCACGCAGGATCGATTTCGATAATTTTATGGCAGAGGAGGTGAAAAACAGAAAGGAAGTTGAGTTTCTGGAAGAAGAGGAAGTAACGGATTACAAAAGATTAAATAACAAAATTTTACTTTCTACAAAATCCGATAATGATATTGAAGCAAAAATTGTGATATTTGCCAATGGAGCAACATCAAAATTTATAAAAGACCCGGGAGATATTTTTAAGACAAAGAAATATACAATGACCGGCATCAAGACATACTATAAAGGGGTAACCGGTTTTCACAATAAGAATTACGTTGAATTGCATTTCCTTAAAGAATTACTGCCGGGTTACTTTTGGATATTTCCACTGCCTGAAGGACTTGCAAATGTAGGTGTCGGGCTTGATCAATATCGTATTTCAAAAAGACATATCAATCTGAAAGATGCAATGTTCAGAGCTATTGAAGAAGTCCCCTATTTACAGGAGAGATTTAAAAATGCAAAGCAGGTATCAAAAGTTGAGGCCTATCCTTTGCCTCTGTGGGACAGAAAAAGGATAATATCAGGAGATAATTTTATGCTTGCCGGTGATGCTGCCAACCTCATCGACCCTGTTACCGGAGAAGGAGTGGGTCATGCTGCTATAAGTGGTATGTTTGCAGCCAAACAGGCTAAGTTGGCTCTGGAAACAGATAATTTTTCATCAGGGTTCATGAAAAACTATGATTATAATGTATATGCTAAAATCGGAAAAGAGCTGAATATCAGTAGTAAAATACCACGATTTATTAAATATCCCTGGCTTTTTAACGCAGTTATAAACAAAGCTTCAAGTAGCGATATTCTCCGAAAAAAACTCACCCTTGCAATGACCGATCTTGAAATTAGAAAAGAACTAAAAAGCCCATTGTTGTATTTAAAGGTTTTGATGGGAAGATAAAAGTCTGTTCATTTTAAACCTTGAAATTTTAACTTTCCACCATTTTTCTACCTGTTTGCCTCTTTGTTAATGAATTAATATTCAAATTCATCAAATAACAGTACTGCAAACTCTCTTCAAAGCTCAATAACTGAAGGAATTGTTTCAAAATTCATATCAAAACTTGGGCTGAATAGTTCAATTGCATCAACTATCGCAGGTGTTATTGTTCCAACGATAATTTCTAAAATTGCCGGAGAGAACAGCAAAACACCGGATGATGACCCTTCTCCTCTCGCAAACTTATTTGGCGGAGGTGACAGCAGCTCAATAGGAGGGATGTTAAACAAATTATTTTAAGACCAATTAAGGGATTTATATCTAAACAATCAGATTTAACTTTAAAAAACAAAAAAACTGCCTAAAGTAGTTACTCACTAATAATCATCAGTTCTAATTTTTATTACCCGGACATCATTTGGTGTTCGGGTTTTTTCTTATCGGTTTTGCGATATCAAGCACATTTTAATACAAATTGATAAAGCGAATCCACGAATTTATACGAAATTTTATTTCAATCCTTGTTATAATGGAATTCAGTCTTAAACTTCCTATGCTCAATCATCACATTAGCACCATCCCTGGTTTCAATCCTTGTTATAATGGAATTCAGTCTTAAACCTAAATCCTAT
>JAOZOC010000393.1 GCA_029933495.1 Bacteroidales bacterium | reverse complement strand
GGTAGTAACACATACAGGCCTTGAGGTAAACGCAACAATTGAGCTTGATTATACTTTACACAGTGATGCCGGATATTATCCTGCACTTATGGGTGATGAGATTATTAAAGAATCGTCACCTATAAACGAGGAGGTTATAATTGTTAAAATCCCTGTGGACAAGGAGTTGAAGTACAAAGTCTTTAACATCAGAACAAGCCCGCAAATATCAGAGAAGGGGGGTAAAAAAGTTTATACTTTCACATTTACAGGGATGGGTGAGCGTTCGCACGAAGCATTCAGGCAAAAGCATTCGGGTGATGAGCCACGGTTAGTGTTCAGCATTGTAAATATGGATGAGATGTACAAATATCTGACAGACCAGGAGGCTTTTCAATATGTAACCGATAAATCAATGGATGAGGCTGTTGCCAGAATTAGTGATAATGCAAAGGATGATGTGACGAAAGTTTTGGAAATTCAAAAGATGGTGGTGAACGATGTAAACTATTTTCCCCTGAATCAGCAATATTCCGGTTGGAAAATTCAAAATGCGGTTGATGTCTGGAAAAGTAATGGAGGTACACAGTTTGAAAAGAGTATTTTGCTGAGTGCTTTGTTGCGCAAAGCTGGTATAAACGCCAATCCGGTTATAATATTCCCTGCACTTTTTTATGATGAGAATATTGGATGTTTACCTCTTATTGATCAATACCTGGTACAGGTTAACCCAAGGGAAACCGAACAACTCTATCTTTCTCCGACAAGCATATCATCGCAAAACCTGATTTATCAATCTGCCGGTTATACTGTGATAGCATTAAATGCCGACAAACCTTTACGTATTGAGAAAATTGGAGCACAAGAGAATATCCTGTCATTTTCCGGTTCCGTTACTTTTGATGATTCTCTTAAAATGACAGGCAGTGCAGAACTTCTTCTCACGAACAGGATAAATCCATATTTTGAGCTGACGAAAGATTCCGCTTATGCAAAAAGGTTGGTGTCAGGCAAGGTTTCTTCCTTTGAACTGAAAAATTTGTCCCAGACAAGGACTACAGCCACATACAAATTAAAGAATGAAAAATCCCTTAAGGGCAATGCAGGTTATTATACTTACAGACTGCCGGGATGCAACAAAGGAACAGGTTCCTGGGGGCTTCGCTATCTTACATCTAAAAGAGATGCGACCTTAGAAGTGCCTTTTGCAATAGATGAAAGTTATGAGTTGACTATTACTTTACCTGATAGCGTAGTTCTTTTAAATCCCCTTAATATTGATAAGAAAGACGCTTTTGGGGAGATGATGATCGAAATAACACAATCCGGAAATACAGTAAATATTAAGCGCTCCATTAAAATCACAGAAAATGCAATATCGGTATCTTCTTATAAAAAGTTTAAGGAGATGATTGATTTGTGGAATGAGAAGAAGTTTAAGGAGCTGATGGTTAGGAAATTGTAATATTAATATTGAAATTCATTAAGTGTTTAGGGTTTTTGAACTTTTTAAACGATAATCAAATTATTGATAAAAAGTTAAAAATTATCGAAAAACAATAAAAATATGTTGTTTATTAATTAATTGTTTATATCTTTGCGCAGAATTAATTTTTTAAAAACAACATTATGAAAGCACAAAAAGCACCTTTGAGCATCAGAGTAATTTACTGGCTGACAAATTTTTCTCTTGGAATGCTGGCACTTATTTCACTGCTGGCTGTAGTATTTAACATCCTCTTATACACCAATTTTTTTGGTAATGATATGCAGTTGCACACACGGCTGCCTGTTAAGGTTGATTTCCTTGAGGTTGGTAATCTGTACCTGAGCAATCAGGATATCAAAGTTGAGTTGGTTGATGCTACTACAAGTATTCATTTCTTCAATACTCCTTCATTTATAACAAAGAGGATTGGTATTGTGATATTGCTGGTAGCTTTGGCTGCAACTTACCTGACCTGGATATTCCAGACTTTTATCTGGAATGTTAAGAAAGGGCAGACCTTTAATATTAAAAATATTGAATTATTAAAAAAGCTGTCGTATGGTATTGTGGGATTTTGGCTTTTTACAGTTATTTATATGCGTCTTTTTTACTACATTATTGTAAAAAATCTTGAGTTTGAGAATATTCGTCTTACGGATGATATTCCAAACTATTCGGGAATACTATTTATCGCTTTGTTTATCTGGGTACTGGCTCATATATTTATTAAAGGGTTAAAATTGCAACAGGAACAAGATTTAACAATTTAGATTATGGCGGTTATTGTGAATTTAGACGTAATGCTCGCCAAACGTAAAATGAGTTTGACAGAGCTATCTGAAAAAGTTGGTATTACAATGTCCAATTTGTCAATTCTGAAGAAAGGAAAGGCAAAGGCTATACGGTTCTCCACCTTAGATTTAATTTGTAAGGTACTGGATTGCCAGCCTGGAGATATTCTTGAGTTTCAGGCGGATGAGGATTAATGGGAATTGATGTTGAGGTTATTGCATTTTTCTATTATGCTTAATGATAATATATTCAACTGGTACAGAATAAATAGAAACGGCATTTATGCCGCTTATTATTAAAGTTTTACAGCAAAGTGCTTTGGCCCAAATCTATTGAATTAATCACGGAAATCATCTATGTGAACTTAATAAAAACAAATAGAAAAGGAGATATCTTCTGATTAAAATATCCAAAATCCAATAGTGTTTTGGATAAAAAGTGTATAAAAATCAATGGTGTTTCAGGCAAAAAGTGTATAGAATCCAATAGTGTTTAAAGTCATCTCCATCTGATATAAAAAGGATAAGCCTGGAATATGTAAAAAACAAAACTGTCACATAAAACCACACTCCATCCCGATAATTCAACAATTCGGTAAAATAAATTTTATATTCAGCCCGACTTGTGGCACTTTTGCAAAATCAAAAAAATAAAAATACATAACGAATCAGTTTTGGCGGGATTTTTGCCCAAAGGAAGCAAAAATCATGACAAAACTAAATAGCAGGCATTCAATGAATTATAAATATATGAAAAAGGAAAACAGCACAAAATATTTTATTCTGAAACAAGTAAAGGACATTTTATTGGTTACCGTATTGGGTATGGGTGTCTCGCTTCTGTTTTACAGCAGCTTTGAAAGCTACCTGCGTCATGTCGGTGCAAATGCAGCTTACTCGGCAATAATCGGTACCTTTTTATGGAAAGGAAATGTTTTGGTCAGCTATTTTGTAAAAAAGCGAATAAACATAAAAGCCGAACCTGTGAAAGCCATAAGATGGCAACTAGCGGCAATGTTTATATACACAACAATTGCATTGGTTTTTGTTAATTACTTATGGTCGGTTTTTGTTTATAAGGAAAGTTCATATATTTTCACAAAAAGCGGATTTTATACGATTTTAGTCCAGTTTATTATCACTGTTATTATAGCGTCGATATTGATTTCGGCATCATTTTTCAAATCGTGGAGGGAGGCTGCTGTTAATGAGGAGAGACTGAAACATGAAAGCATTGCCCTGCAATATAAAGCCCTGAAAAATCAGGTAAACCCACATTTTTTGTTTAACAGCCTGAATACTCTTACAACTCTGGTTTATCAAAATCAGGAAACTGCTGTTAAGTTCATTAAACAGCTTTCTGATATTTACAGGTATATTCTTGAACATGAGAGTAATGAGTTGGTCTCTGTGGAGGATGAAATTAATTTTGTCGAAAAATACTCTTTCCTTCAGAAGATCAGATTCGGTGATAGTCTGAAGGTTATTGTCAATATTAACAACGGGAAAGGTAAATTTGTGGTACCTGCTTCGGTTCAGATGCTTGTTGAGAATGCGATAAAGCACAATGTTGTGTCAGTTGATGACCCACTTATTATTCGTATTTTTTGTGAGCAGGATTATAT
>JAOZOC010000392.1:2053-3885 GCA_029933495.1 Bacteroidales bacterium | reverse complement strand
AGCCGGAAATGACAAAACAACTATGGTAAATACGATTATAAAAAACTTCATATCTAAAACTCAAACTTCAATAAAAGGCAAAAGTAAAAAGTATAAAGTAAAAAGGAGGATTTTATTATATATTTTGAAAAATAAATTGAGTAATGCTAATACAATAGTGGAAAAAAGAATATTCTTTTTAGTATTCTTTTTTACCTTTCACAATTTAATATTTGATGGTATCATACAAACCATATTCATTTTTTTCACATCTCTGCTTAACAACGCTCACACAATCAATATGATATGTAATAGGGCTCGCTTTATCGGGAGTATTAAAAGGCTGATGATTACCGATTATCAAATATTTCCAATTATCTTTGGCGGTAAATACTTCGGAATATTTAACCCATCCTTTCAATGCAGCAGAATCCAAATCTTTAACCAATATCTGCGGATTGTATGTAATATCGTCTATTTTATTTGCATATTCTTTCTTCGTTAAATCGGCATTTGTAAAAAAAGCCCCAAACCGTCCCACATAGAAAAAAGAAGGGTCATTAACAAAAAAGCGGGGAAAGAAGTAATACATCTCAAAAAGATAACAGCTATCCTTTTCCAAACGCTTTTTTAGTTTGATCTGGAATAACTCTTTTCGTGCGGACAGGACATTCCTGAAATAGCAATTTCCTTCTACCGGTTTGTAGTATCTGCAGGAAGTATCAATTGAAGCAGTAACTTCCTGCTTATTAGTACTATCATATTTATAAAAATAAAGATGTTTACCGTCGTCTTTAAAACCCGGTCTTCCCTCTGCATATTTTTTACCACCTGAATCCCTACTCCAGTTTTCAATGAAATCGGCTAGCATATCATTATACACTTTCAGATATTCGCGAAAATTGAAAAAATTTGTCCCGTAAACTCCACAACCGTCATTTTTAAGAGTTTTCCATTGGGGAAAAGAATATTTAATGCAATTGGTGTCGCTAGCATTAATAATTGTTTTCTGTTCAAAACCGGGGTTTGGAACTAAATTCTGTGATACAGAAAAGCTCGTTAAAAATACAAATAGAATTAAATAATTGAATTTCTGCAACATATAACTAAAGTTAGATTGATGCATTTGCATATTTTGTCAGTGTTTGTTTTAGATGTTAATTTATTAACGGCTAGTGATAGGAAATATTTTAAAAGCAAATAATCAAAACTCATAGTACATAATCAAGCTTTTTAACTAATCGGTTAATTATTTGAATTTTTATCATTTGAATTTGTTTAGGGTTTAGATATTGGGAATTTATTAATAGTCTTACCAATGACCATAGGGAATTCGTATGAAAAAATATCTGCCCAGATTTCCGGGGAATATCAAAAATAAGATACTAGTACTTAACTTTTTTCTTCCGCTTAAACTTCCCCTCTTTCCAGGCTTTTATAAACTGTGCCCAGGCAAAAGGGTTCAGGATGGAAATAGGTTGAAGCTGCCCGTTATAATAATATTTATCCTGCATCTGCTGCATTGAGAATTTATAGTTCTGGCTACCATCCATTGCATATGCATCGGCAAGAGAATGTATCAGCTCTGCTCTCAAATTTCTTTTTGCCCTTTCGATATCATCTTCCGGAACTTTATAATAAAGAAAAGCCTCTTTAAACTGCTCTTTGCTTGGCCAGGGATAAATAACGGTCTGTGGTAGCATAATAGTATCGGAAGGCATAACCTGAATAAGTGAATACCTGCTTTCCGTAGCAGTATCAGGAATCACAAATACACCCTGCTTATACCCTATCGCAGAAAACAGTATAGTATCAGCTTTGCGTGCCACAAGCGAAAAATAGCCGTAATAATC
>JAOZOC010000392.1:0-1953 GCA_029933495.1 Bacteroidales bacterium | reverse complement strand
AATTCGTTAAAAAAACAAAAAACAGCAAAAAAAATGCCGTTACCGAAATACGATAACAGCATTTATCAAAAATATTTTACAGACTATTTAGCCAGAAATCCCTTTTCTCTTGCATCTTTAAGAGCAGTTGAAATACCTTTCTTGTCAATAGTCCTCATCCCTGCGGCAGTAACTTTCAAAGTAATATATCTGTCCTCTTCGGGGATGTAAAATTTCTTAGTATGAAGGTTTGGATAAAACTTCCTTCTTGTTTTATGATGTGAGTGAGAAACGTTATTTCCACTTATCACTTTTTTTCCTGTTATTTCGCAAATACGTGACATTACTATATATTTTAATATGTTTTCAAAAAAGGAGTGCAAAGAACGGAATTATTTTTTAATTATTCAAAAGAAATTTTGAATTTTTCTATTATGATCAAAAATAGATTTCCAAAAACTCTATAAAAACCAATCTATCAAGCAATAAAGCATCAATCAAAACTCACCAGTCCGATATCAAAAATCAAAACAGAATTTGCAGGAATACTTCCGGTAGCATTGTCTCCATAGCCAAGACCCGATGGAATAAAAAATGTTCCTTTTCCTCCCTGCTTCAACTTTGGGATTCCAATTTGCCATCCACGGATAAGTCCGCTTAAAGGGAAAGTTGCAGTTGAGCTACCCGTAGTTTCATCAAAAACAGTTCCATCAGTCAGATAGCCTTTATATCTCACAGTAACTTCCGAGTTGATATCCGGATGATCGCCGGTACCCTCCTCGGTTATGATGTAATAAATCCCTGATTCGTCTTTTGTTGCATCAATGTTATTATCAGTCAAATATTGCTGAATAATCACATCATCTTTATCTTCCTGACTCTCTTTGTTACACGCAGAAAACAAAACTACAGCAACAACTAAAAATGTTAAATATCTCATTTCGTTTAATTTTTAAGGAGGCAAAGATAATAGTGTTTTGCGATACAAATGAAATAATTTCTACTTTAGCAACCTGTAAAACAATTTTTAAAATGAAAAGAGCATTACTTATTGCCTTGTTCGCTGTCTTTATTTCTTTCTCAGCCAAATCTCAAAATAACATTTTGACAGTAGCAGAAAGGTCAAATTACGATTCAACATCAACCTACAAAGATGTCATTTCATTCATCAACACTTTGCAAAAATCTTCTGAAATAATGCAGATTGACACCCTGGCAATCTCCACTGAGGGCAGGGTTGTCCCGTTAGTCATTATAGGCAATCCCCTCCCTGCAAATCCGGCTGACATAGAAAAAGACGGGAGAATCCCGGTTTACATTCAGGCGAATATTCACGCTGGTGAGGTGGAAGGAAAAGAGGCGACTCAGATGCTTATTCGTGATCTGCTAAATGGAAATAATCAGGATATTTTAAATAACATCGTACTTCTTATCTGCCCAATTCTTAATCCTGACGGAAATGAAAAATTCAGCAAGCAAAATCGAACTAATCAAAATGGACCGACAAACGGAGTTGGTGTGAGGTATAACGGGCAACGCTTAGACCTGAATCGTGATGCAATGAAACTGGAAACTCCCGAGATAAGAGGTGTTGTAACAAATGTTTTGAATAAATGGGATCCTGCTGTTTCAGTAGATTGCCACACAACGAACGGTTCATATCACGAAGAGCCGGTTACATTTACCTGGGCGATAAATCCCAATGGTGACCGTAACCTTATAGAATATATGCGAGATAAAATGGCTCCTGCTGTTTCAAACACACTATTGAAAAAATACAAAGTTGAAAATGTGTTTTATGGAGAATTTCTGGACAGAAAGGATATTGAGAAGGGATGGATATCGTATGCCTCTGAACCGCGTTACATATGGAATTACATTGGTATAGGAAACAGATTATCCATTTTAAACGAAAACTACGTATATGCCGATTTCAAAACCCGTACCAATGGCTGTTATAACCTCCTTTGGTCT
>JAOZOC010000026.1:10145-14463 GCA_029933495.1 Bacteroidales bacterium | reverse complement strand
GCATTTCGGGAGAAAATAATTCCAATTGAAGTGAAATTTGGATCAAGTACGAAGCTGCGAAGTTTGAGATTGTTTATGGAACAATATAATTGTAAGTCTGGAATTAAAGTATCTCAGGAAAGGTTTTCAAAAAGTGACAATATTACTTCCATTCCGTTTTACGGATTTTTTGGTTTTTTAAAATCAGAGGGACATTATTAGAGATTTCTGAATGTTTTAAATGAAATGGTTGAAAAAATCATCCAGTGAATTCCAATATAATATTTAATTTCGCCGTTTAATTAATTAAAAATTTCAAAATGATAATAAGAAAAGTATTGTGGATAACCTTTGTTTCCGCCTTAATGATTGCTCTGATAACAGGCTGTAATCAGGGAAATGAAAAGAAAACGGAAGGTGAAAGAACAGAGATGAATCCCAAAGAAAAAACGGAAATTCAGAAGAAAGTGGAGATGTATAAAACAGTCCGTCTGACTTCCGACATCTCTCATCTTAGCGACAATCAAAAGAAAATGCTAAAACTGTTATTTCTTGCGGCACAACAAATGGACAAGATTTTCTGGATGGAAAACATCTGGCAGAGAGATGAGTTTTTATCAACAATCAAAGACCTTTATGAAAAACGATATGCCGAAATAAACTATGGCCCCTGGGACGAGATGGATGATCTGAAGCCTTTTATAAAGGGATTTGGCACAAAACCTGCAGGAGCAAATTTTTATCCTCACGATATGACAAAGGAGGAGTTTGAAGCATTTAATGATCCCAATAAAACAAGTCTTTATACAATAATTAAGAGGGATGATAACGGTAAACTGAAAAGTGTCTGGTATCACGAAGCTTTCAAAAATGAAATCACTGAAGCTGCAGATTATCTGCACCAGGCTGCTGCTCTTGCTGAGGATAAAGGATTTGCAAATTATCTTGAACTCAGATCGAAAGCACTGCTTACTGATGATTATCAGCCGAGTGATATGGCCTGGCTCGACATGAAAAATAACAGCATTGACCTTGTGATAGGGCCAATAGAAAATTATACTGATCAGCTTTTCGGATACAAAGCCGCCCACGAATCTTTCATTCTGGTTAAGGATAAAGTGTGGAGTGATAAACTTCAAAAGTATGCAAAGTTCCTTCCGCAAATGCAAAAAGAGCTTCCGGTTGACCCAAAATACAAACAGGAGACTCCCGGCTCGGACGCCGACCTGAATGCCTACGACGTTGTTTATTATGCCGGCGACTGCAATATGGCCGGGAAAACTATTGCAATAAATCTGCCTAATGATGAGGAGGTCCAACTGAAGAAGGGAACGCGAAAGCTACAACTTAAAAATGCAATGAAAGCAAAATTTGATAATATCGTTGTCCCGATTGCAGACCTGCTTATCACACCTGAACAGAGAAAATATATAACCTTCGACGCATTTTTCTCAAATACAATGTTCCACGAAGTGGCTCACGGTATGGGAATTAAGAAAACCATCACAGGAAAAGGTGCTGTAAGAAAAGTTTTGAAAGAGCAATATTCTGCAATAGAAGAGGGGAAAGCTGACATCTTAGGACTTTACCTAGTAACTAAACTCAACGAGATGGGTGAGTTTAAAGAGACAAACCTTATGGATAATTATGTAACCTTCATGGCCGGGATATTTCGTTCGGTTCGTTTCGGTGCTTCAAGTGCACATGGAAAAGCTAATATGATCAGGTTTAATTTCTTTAAGGAAAAGGGTGCGTTTACCCGAAATGAAGATGGTACGTACTCCATTGATATTGAAAAGATGAAGAAAGCTTCGACCGAACTAACACAACTGATACTTAAACTTCAGGGTGATGGCGATTACGAGGGAGCTAAAAATCTGGTGAAAGAATACGGAGTTATTAAGCTTCAGCTTCAGAAAGACCTTGACAGAATATCGGCACAGGGTATTCCTGTAGATATTGTATTTGAACAAGGGTCTGAAGTGCTTGGACTTTAAAATGAAAAGGTGTTCAGTACTGAACAGGAGTCTGTATTAAACCGAACAAATTTACACAGCATTATAATTGTTTTGTGTATTATAACTGCTAGTATTACAGATATTTATATATAATGGCATACTTTTCGGTAAATAAACAGGTTATTATTGGAATTAATCAATCAAATAAATAAATAATAAAAAAAGATGAGAAAATTTACATTACTATTTACAGTTCTTGTATCCTTTAGTGCAAGTCTGTTCGCATTTACACCACCTGATGAAGGTATGTGGCTGCCAATGTTTGTTGACAGGCTTAATTATGTTGACATGCAGAAAATGGGTTTACACCTTACAGCAGAGGAGATTTACAGCATTAACAATTCAAGTCTGAAAGATGCTATTGTAGGATTGTCAACACAAAGCAAACCAAATGGGTATTTTTGTACCGCAGAGATAGTATCTGACCAGGGGCTTATGTTTACCAATCACCATTGTGGTTTTGATATCATCCAGCAGCACAGTTCTGTTGAACACGATTATCTGAGAGACGGCTTCTGGGCAATGGAAAAAGCTGATGAGCTTGCTAATGATGCCCTGACAGCTTCTTTCATGATAAGAATGGCTGATGTAACCGATAGTATTATTCCTTTCCTGAGTGACACAATGAGTGCAGCTAAAAGAGCTGCTAAAGTAAGGGAAATCAGTAGCCGGCTTAAAAAACAGGCAAATGAAGATGGAAAATATAATGTAGTTGTTAAAGGATTTTTTGGTGGAAATGAATATTATCTGTTCGTTTATAACGTTTATGAAGATGTACGCCTTGTTGGCGCTCCTCCTTCTTCGATAGGAAAATATGGTGGAGACACAGATAACTGGATGTGGCCACGCCATACTGGTGATTTTAGTATTTTCCGTGTTTACACCGCTCCGGACGGCTCTTCTGCAAAATATTCAGAGGATAATGTTCCGCTAAAGCCAAAACATTACCTGCCTGTTTCAATCAAAGGTGTTGAGAAAAATGATTTTGCAATGATCTGGGGTTATCCAGGAAGTACTAACAGATATATGACCTCCTATGGTGTTGACTATAATATGACTAAGCTTGCACCACCCCTCATTGACGTTCTTGGAAAAAAACTGGAAATAATGAAAGAGGATATGGATGCAAGCCAGGAGGTAAGAATACAATATGCTTCAACTTATGCTTCTACAGCGAATGGATGGAAATATTACATCGGTCAGTCGAGAGGACTAAAAAAGCTTGATGTTATCACGAAAAAGCAGGAGATTGAAAACCGGTTTACCGACTGGGTGGACGCTGATGCTGCGAGAAAAGAAAAATACGGCGGTGTATTGAATGAGATTAAAGATGGATATGTGAAAACTGGTGATGCAATCGGGCCACTACTTTATATCAATATGGGACTTATGGGTCCAGGTATTGTGGGTTATGCACGAAACTTTTCTCAGTATGAGCAGGAATTGAAAGATATCAAAGATAACCCGGAAGCACCGAAGCAAACAGCTGAAGGTTTACGTGAATCGGCTAAAGAGCACTTTAAGGATTATAATGCTCCAACAGACCAAAAAATCCTTGCCGGTTTATACCAAATGTATGCAACAGATATTCCTCAGGATCAATGGCCTGACTTCTTTGCAGATATCAATAAAAAGTATAAAGGAGACTTTGACAAATTTGCTGCTGAAATTTTTGAGAAATCAATTTTTGTTAGCGATGAGAAAGTTAATGCTTTCCTTGATAAACCGAATGCCAAGAAACTAGCCAAGGATCCTGCTTACAAACTTGCAAATGATGTAATGGGAGCATTGATGGGAGCAGCCGGCGGATATCAGGGTGCTCAGTCAGCGCTGACACATGGCAAAAGACTGTTTATTGAAGGTTTACGTGAAATGGATCCTGATTTGGTCAGATATCCCGATGCGAACTCTTCTTTGAGACTCTCTTATGGCTCGGTGGTGGATTATTACCCGGCAGATGCTGTTCATTACGATTATGTTACGCACCTTTACGGAGTTATGCAAAAGGAAGACCCTGATAATCCTGAGTTTGTAGTAGCACCAAAATTGAAGGAATTGTTTGAAGCAAAAGACTACGGAAAATATGGGAAAGACGGGAAACTAAATGTTTGTTTCCTCACAACAAACGATATTACCGGTGGTAATTCAGGAAGCCCGGTAATCAATGGCAACGGAGAATTGATCGGCCTTGCTTTTGATGGAAACTGGGAAGCTATGAGCGGCGATATAGCATTTGAACCTGAACTGCAAAGGACAATTTGTGTGGATACTCGCTACGTTTTATTCATTATTGATAAATATGCAGGGGCTCATAATCTTAT
>JAOZOC010000026.1:0-10045 GCA_029933495.1 Bacteroidales bacterium | reverse complement strand
CTCTTTTTTTGAAAACCACTTTTTGAAAAATCCGGTATCCATAACTTCAAAACCTAAAGCTTTTGCTATAAAAGGCAGTCTTAACTCATCATTACAAAGATCAGGAACCTCAACCTGGTTGTACCTCTCCAGGAAGCTTGCAGGATAACAAAGTCCGGGACCAAGTGAACCGTACCCTTCTCCTTCAAAATTCAGGTTTTGCTTAGCAAATTCCCTGAGCTCTTTCCATTGTTTACTTTGCTTCTCGTCGCGTATCCAAAACCATTTACTTTCAATCTTCTTAAGAGGAATAAGTCCTGTGATTCCTACAGTATCTTTAGGTATGTGTCTGTAAAGATTATCCAGCGAGTCGAGAAGGATAAGATCCCACTCCATAATATGGACCATATCAAAGTCAATTGTATATCCAAAGTCTTTATACCAAAGTCTTATTGCCAGATCACTATTTTTCCATTTCCACTCATCTGGTTGATTTCTTATACAATATATATCATCAAAATAAGAAGCCAGATTCAATGTATAAAACTCAAACTCGTCCTCCTTACCGCCATAAAGTCCATAAATTGGTATACCTGGGTTAAATTTTCTTAAGAGTTCTAACCGGTTTTGGCAAATCTCGATTTTGTTATGGAAACGATACAGGATTATTCTTTTCATAGTTATAGGTTAAGCAATTTTTAATTTATTTTTAGCATAGGGGTCAAGATTAGTACGCTTGTTAAGAGCTTCGTAAAATGATGGTTTAATTTTAACATTCAGATTAAAATCTTTGATGATTTTTTCAATTATCTTAGGGTCGTTTAGTTCAGTAATGTCAAATTCAAGATGTTTAATATCCGGATATGTTTTGAAATACTGCTCACCTCTTTTGAATGTTTCATCAATATACCAGTCAAGCATTGCTTTTTCATATTTCTTAATATATCCCGGTTTAAAGTCTTCCTGCCTTCCAAATAATTTATTTACCCAGGGCCTGTAGATTGTTTTAAGCTGTAAGAAATACAAGTAATAAAGAAACTTTTGGAATTTAAAATCTTTTGGAAATTCAGCAAGATTATGGTCAACCAGCGGAGTTATAGTCCAGTCCCATCCTTTATAATGCAACGGAGTCGCATCAAGTTTAATATGGCTTGCAACTATCTCCTCCTTTTTTCTTGTTATCACAAGTACTCCGATCTCTTCAGGATTTATATAGTCTGGAATATACCATCCAAAACCTTTGATAAACATATGGTTCGATTCGAAATAAACTTCCGCACTTTCACTAAGCTTATTGATGGCATCAATCTTCTCAGGCATTTTCTTCTCCATCAATTTAGTGTTACCCTTCAAAAACTGCCTCATTGCTTTAGCATGCATAATTGGTATTGGTTCATGATACGAGTTAATGCCGTCAATGTGTTGAAATAGCTTGCTAAGATAATGTGTGCCAGTCCTTCCGGTACTTATTGTAAATATATACTTTATCATTATAATTCCCTGATTTAGGTTAAACAAAGATATTAAAAAAAATAATTGATGTTAACTATTACGTAAAAAACCAGAAAATGTTAGCTTTGTAAAAAGAATTCTTTTTCTTTTTGTTAAAGAATTAGTAACATTTAGAGCAATTGTTACGTATTTTTGGTTCTGTATTAACTAAAAAAGCACTATGAATATAAGCTATGTTTCCGTATTTGATGCTTCTGATATTAAGAGTGGCTCAGGGACTGATTATTACATACCAAAAGCAATGATTGCCCAATCGGCAAACCTTACATATATTTCAAACCTTGACAGAAAGAATGAATTTTTTCATAAGGGGAAGGCCTGGCTTTATCGAAAGTTTAAGAGTGAAAAATACCTTACTGATCGCCATCCCTCAATACTTAAAGGGTTTGCTGAGCAGATTAAGAAGAGGGCGGAGGGTATAAAAACAGATACTTTTCTGAGTTATTCATCCATTCCTGTCACTTATCTTGACACCGGTGTACCTGTAGTTTTTTGGGCAGATGCTAATTTTGCAGATATGATTGATTATTATCCATACTTTACAGATCTTTCAGAGGAAACAATACGAAATGGGAATCTGATGGAAAGACAGTCAATCCATAATGCCTCTTATGCCGTTTATTCATCCGAATGGGCAAGGCAGGGTGCAATTAAGCATTACGGTGCTGATCCTGAAAAGGTAAAAGTGATTCCTTATGGGGCGAATATTGATAACGATTATTCTGTTGAGGATATAAAAAATTTGGTTAACTCAAAGTCAAAAGATGTTTGTAAACTTTTGTTTATTGGCGTTGAATGGTATCGTAAGGGTGGGAAAAGAGCAGTTGAGATTGTAAAATATCTGAATTATAACGGAGTGAAGGCAGAGCTTGCAATTGTAGGGGTTGAGCCCGATGATGGTGAAGAATTGCCGGACTATGTGAAAGTTTATGGGTTTATTAGTAAAAAAACACCAGAGGGAAAGAAGCTGCTTGAAGATCTTATTTCCGGATCACATTTTTTGGTTTTACCAACTTTAGCTGACTGTACACCAATTGTTTATTGCGAATTCAGTTCATTTGGAATCCCATCAATAACAAATGATACAGGAGGAGTTTCATCAGTAGTGACTGACAATGTAAACGGAAAGCTATTTCCAGTTGACAGTCCGGCTGAACAATATGGAGAATATATCATTTCTATGTTTACTGATCATGGAAAATATATGGATATGGCATTATCATCGTTTAATGAATATAAAACCAGGCTTAACTGGGATTATGCTGGCAGAAAAATGAAAGAGCTAATAGAAACTTTGATGTAAGCTGATGAAGGTTGCAATACTTATACCGATATTTAACGGGCTGGATTTTACCAAAAAAGCTTTGAAAGAGATTTTTCTTCAACTTGAAGAGTTGAAGGATAATGTTGTCAGTTTTCAGGTAATTGTTATTGATGATGGTTCTTTAGATGGGAGCGGTGACTGGATAAGAAGCAATTATCCTAAGGTGCTTATTACAGAAGGTGACGGTAACCTGTGGTGGAGCGGCTCAATTAACGAGGGGGCAAGACTGGCTTTTAAAGATAATGAAACAACCCATGTTCTTTGGTGGAATAATGATATTATCCCTGAAAAGGATTATTTTCGTAATCTGGTTGAAATACTAGGGGGTTTGGAGGATAATGTTATTATTGGATCAAAAATATATGTAGCTGAAAATCCTGAAGAGATTTGGGCGATGGGAGGTGTTTTTAATCCTGTAAAAGGGGTTAAGGATATGGAAGCTTTTCATGTTAAAGATAGTAGTGAATATCAGTCGGTGGCTGATGTACATTGGTTGCCTGGTATGGGAACCCTTGTGCCAAAACAGACATTCGATAAAATCGGCTATCTTGATGATGTTAACTTCCCACAATATCATGGAGACAGTGATTATACCTACCGTGCTTTCAAAAACGGCTTTCAAATAAAGGTTTATCCCAACCTGAAAATCTATAATAATACCGGAAATACAGGCATGAAATATCCGGAGACATATAAACAGTTGAAGGAGTCAATGAAATCATTGAAGTCGAACTATAATATCAAAAAGGATATTAAATTCTATAAAATCCATTCCGAATCACCACTTGCATATAAAGTGCTGTTTAAAAAGTATTTTGAATATATGGGCGGGTTTGTTAAATGGAAAATGTTAGGAATGATAGGAATGAAAAGAAAAGTGAAGTTGTGATTAACTGAGAGTTTATGAAGAAAGCATACATATATCCAATTTCTGGGCGTGATAGTACCGGGGTGTATAATCCCTATATAGATAATTTTGTAAAATCGTTTAGGAAATATTTTGATTTTGTTAATGTTGATCATCCGTCCTATTCGGGAATTATAGATATCAGGAAATATTTAGGTAAAATAGATTATGTCTTTTTCCATTGGATTGAGAATGTGGTTGACAAAAAAGGAGGTTACTTCCAGATGATGTTCCTGATTTCGCTATTTTACTATTTCAAACTTAAAGGGATAAAAACTGTTTTGACAGTTCATAATAGAATTTCTCATGAGGGAACCAATTTAAAGGTAAAAAGCAAACTGATTAAATTTTTATTAAGAAATTGTGATTACCTTATTGTTCATGCCAAGGAAGGTATCGGGTTTGCCAGAGAGTTTTCCGGTAGAGATGATTTGAAAATCATCTTCAGACATCATCCGGTAACAAATGAGTTTTTACCTGCAAGTCCTGACAAAGTAATTGATATACTGATATGGGGGAGAATTTCTCCGTACAAAGGAATTGATAAGTTTTTGGAGCTACTCTACGACAAAAGGATGGAAAATCGGTTCAGAATTGTGATAATTGGTAAAGTTTCAGATGAAAGTTATGGGGAACAGCTTATGAAGTTTCAGAATTCAACCATAAAAATAATAAACAGATTTGCAGAAGATGAGGAGCTTAAAAGGCTTGCAGGAACATCAAAGATCATTTTATTCCCATACCAAAGTTCAAGTGTGCTAGGCTCCGGGGTGTTAATGGATTCAGTGGTTTATGAAGCTGATATCCTTGGTCCTAAAAAAGGGGCCTTTGCCGATCTATCTAACGAAAATATAATTTATTCGTATCAGGATTATAATGAAATGATAGATCGAATTGAGAAGATTCTGAAAACTGACAAAGGAATTGATACAGTGAAGCGGAAGATATTTATTGAGGAAAACAGTTGGGAGAAATATGCTGAATTTATAATGAATCAATTTAATTCCTAAAAAACAGGTAACTGAAAGTATGAAGTATGTTGTAGTGATACCGGCAAAAAATGAGGAGGAGGGCATAAGTGTTACTCTTGATTCTATTTTAAATCAGGATGTGAGACCTGAAGTGGTCTATGTTGCTGACGATAATTCTACTGACGGAACAGCAAGAATTGTTCGTAAGTATTCTGATCAGCATACTTTTATTCATTATTATCTCAATGATGCTGAGGATGATTATGTGCTTGGGGGAAAAATAGTTAAGATATTCAATAAGATAAAAGATTTAATTGATATTTCCGGGGTAGAGTATGATTATATTGTCAAAATGGATGCCGATATTTCATTCGATCGGGATTTTATGAAAAATATTTCCAGCAGGATAAAGGGAGTAAAATATGGTATTATTTCGGGAACACCATATTTTATTGACGAGGATAAAAAAGTATTTGTAAAAAGTCCATCGTGGCATACAAACGGTGACTTTAAAATCTACAATAAAGATTGTTTGGATGATATTGGTCAGATTCCTGAGGATCTTGGGTGGGATACTGCCGACAATATTCTTGCTATGCAAAAAGGATGGAAAACTGAGGCATTCTATGATATAAATTATAAGCAAACCCGTCCGATTGGCCGCTATTCTGTTGTAAAAGGAAAAGAGAGGCAGGGAAGGGGAGCTTATAAGCTTGGTTATAACCCTTTCTACCTGGCACTCAGGACAATGCATGATCTGTTAAAACCTCCGGTTTTTATGGGTTCTGTGTCGTTTTTAAAAGGATATTTCAAAGCAATGTTTAAAGGAACAACCAAAACCCTGGATAAAGAGCAAAGCAGGTTATTGCGTAAATTATTGTGGGGAAGTCTTAGCGAAAGATTCAGGTCAAAGAGTTTTTATCTGTTTCAGGTTTTCCCATCAGATAAAGAAAAACTATAATTGCAGAGATAAATTAAATCAGAAGTTGATATGCCAAAAATAGATTTTTATAATGTTAAGATGGACCTCCATAATACGGAGGAAATACTTCAGATTTTTGAAGCATTTCTGGAAGCAGATTCTCCAAAATCAGTTTTTTTTATTAATGCTCATTGTTTCAATATTGCTCAAAAGAATAAAGAATACAGAGATGTAATTAATAGTGCCGACTTATTGCTAAATGATGGTATTGGAATAAAGATTGGAACCGCTATGTTAGGTGAAAAGGTTAAGGAGAATATGAATGGCACTGACTTTATTCCTGAAGCTTTGGGATTTGCTGCTCAAAAAAAACTTAATGTATATTTTCTGGGAGCCGGACAAGGTGTTGCTGAAGATGCAAAGACAAAAATTGAAAAGAAAATTCCCGGAATTAATATTGTTGGAGTCCATGACGGATTCTTTGACGAAACAGAGGAAGCAAAGATTATTGATGAAATAAATGATAAGCAGGTCGATTTACTTATTGTGGGGATGGGAGTTCCTAAGCAAGAGCTATGGGTAACGAAAAATATTGATAGATTTAAAACTCTGAAAATTTGTATTGCCGGAGGTGCAATTCTTGATTTTATGGCAGAGCGTTTCAAAAGGGCACCTCTTTTTATGCAAAATAACGGACTTGAATGGCTATTCCGCTTATCCAACGAGCCTTCAAGATTATTTAAAAGATACGCTGTAGGAATTCCAGTGTTTTTCTTTTATGCGCTTAAACTCAAATGGAAAAAATGATAGTGTTTTGATTTAGAATTGACAACCGACGATTTCTACTCATTTGTTTGCAAATTCCTTTGTTCTAACATTCCGGAGATTCACCCCTATTTGCTCACACCAATCTCCTGCGAAATTATCAGGAGACTGTTCAGGCTGTCATACTTCCTCTATTTATCTTCGACACGGCTCAAACCGGCTTTTGCTTTCTGGTCAATGCTGTTTTTATACTCCTCATTTTCCATTGACCTTGCCTTCTCATAATAAACATTTGCTTTTTGATAGTCTCTTCTTTTCTCATATATCAAACCTAACTGCAAAGCAGAATTGGCAGCATAATAATATTCCGATTCAGAACCGTTTTTAATAGTTTGCAAATAGTATGGAATAGCATCATCAATCTTTCCCCAGCCATGATAAATCCGTCCCAGCCTGTAGGAATACTCGAGTGAATCCCGGTCATCTTTCAGGAAATTTTCATTCTCCAATGTCAATACCTTCATTGCCCGCTCATAATAACCGCCATCGAAAAGAAGTCTTGCTTTAAGCAAAACTGCATTCGGAACTTCATCTCTTTCAGCCTCACGTTCAGCCTGTTTGTCGGCATCTGCAATATCATATCCATTATCCTTAACTCTGGCAATATACTCCTTATACATAATGGTATTATCATTTACAGCATAATACCAGGCAATTTTCTGATAAGCAGCCTTTATATAGTTCACCCCTTTAAACTCATCTAAAAACCTTAAGAAATAGATATTTGCATCTTTATCAAGCTTTTGAAGTTTTGCCAGTCCTGTCAGGTAATCAAGATAATAAAAAGGATAATATTCCTTCCCTTTCGGTCTTGACAAAAGAAGATTCAATGCTTTCTCAGTCATCCCGTTTCCCATATATATGCGCGACATTGCATAAATAGTCAACGGGCTGGAAAGATATGAATTATCCGAATTATTCTTAGTTATCATATTAATATAATCCAATGCTTTATCCTTTTCAGTTGATAGATTCAACTTGATAAAACTCAGATAAAACAAGCACTCAGCTTTGAAATGTGCATATTTTTCATTTTTCAGCGAAGCATCCAGAACCAGAAGAATTTCGTTAGTACCCTGATTTACTGTACCCTCAACACCAACAATTTTCTTAATCCAGTTATAACTATCAGGTATAGTACCAATCATAGTATGTAAAAGGCCCATATTAATTTTATCAGGTAAAAAATCCGGAAATTTTTCCTCATTCTTTTCAAGTCTTCTGTAGGCTCTGTTTATCTCCAGTGCAGCAGTAAAATATTCTTTAAACTTGGTTCTGGCAAATGCCCATTGCAGATATACCTGTGCAAGGCTGTAGTTATAATACGGCGAACTCTCATCACCATCTTCAAGCCTGTCGATAATATCATCTTTTTTCTCATCAAGCTCTTCAAAAACGCTCTCCTCCTCACCAATAAATACTTTCAGGAAATAGATATAGTTCTCTATCAGATACGGGATATTATTATCAGGATGTAGCTGTTTCTCTTTATCAATCAGCTTTTGTCCCTCATCAAATTTCAGGTTTAAAACCAAAGTGTATGCATCAGTACAGTTTTTATTAAAATCATAAGTATATTGTGCAAATGAAGTTACACCAACAAATACCAACACAATTGAAAATACTATCCTGTTCATAGACTTAACGATTAACATAAAAAAAAGAGGAGAACTTTCCCTTCCCCTCTTTCAACATTATAAGTTAAACGAACTAAATTCTATTTCGTTTCATTAACCATTTCGGCAATATCCTGGTCAACCAGGATTCTTCCACAATACTCACAAACAATTATTTTTTTATGCATTCTGATATCAAGCTGAACCTGGGGTGGAATTTTATTAAAGCAACCTCCGCAAGCATCTCTCTCAACCTGAACAACAGCGAGACCATTCCTAGCATTCTTTCTGATTCGCTGATAAGCAGTCAACAGACGCTCCTCAATATAATTCTCATTTTCCTCGGATTTGCTTAATAGTTCCTGCTCCTCTTTTTCAGTATCAGCAATTATATCAGCTAATTCACCTTTCTTAATTACAAGATCCTTACTTCTCTCTTCAAGCAGCTCCTTCGACTTTACAATCTCTATCTTAACCGCATCAAGTTTAAAAGAAGACTCTTTAATTCGCTTTTCGCTCAACTGCATTTCCAGGCTCTGAAATTCAATTTCTTTTGTCAGTGAATCGTACTCCCTGTTATTTCTCACCTCCAATTGCTGAGCTTCATATTTTTTTATTAAAGACTGACCGTCCTTAATAGTATTTTGCTTATCGGCAATCTGCTTTTCCAGCTTTTCAATATCACTTTGATAATTTCCTATCCTGGTTTCAAGGCCTGCAACTTCATCTTCAAGGTCCTGAACTTCTAAGGGTAACTCACCTTTTACAATTCTAATCCTGTCAATATTCGAGTTTATCTGTTGTAATGAATAGAGAGCTTTTAACTTTTGTTCGACTGTAAACTCCTCTTCAGTCTTTTCAACCGGCTCAACTTTTGGCTTTTTACTTACTTTTTCTTTTACTGTTTTTGCCATAATCATTTATATTATAGGTAATTAACTACATTCGTATTCATCTCTGAAATGAGGACTGCAAAATTAGGAAATTTTTTAATTAAAACACTATAAATTAAATCTTTTGCAAATTGTTCGCTTTCATAATGGCCGATATCGGCAATTACCAACTTTTCGTCAGCATCAAAAAACTCATGATACTTAATATCACCGGTCAAAAAGATATCCGCACCCGATCGTATTGCATCATCAATCAGGAAGCTACCGGAACCACCACAAACAGCAACTTTTTTAATTTTCCGTCCAGTCAGTTTTGTATGCCTTACACACCCTGCTCCTGTAACTTTTTTAACCCTGTTCAAAAAATCAATTTCATCAACTTCTGTTTCGAGTTCACCTGTCATTCCTGCACCTACACTCAAAAATTCATTTTCCAGCGAATAGATATCATAAGCAACTTCCTCATAAGGATGTGCTTCAATCAATGCCGAAATAATTTTTCCTTCCCGGTAAACGGGAAATATTGTCTCTATTCGTATCTCCTCCTCAAAATGTAACTTGCCTTTTTCACCAACAAACGGACTCGTATCTTCAGAGCCTCTGAATGAACCTGTTCCTTTGCCACTATAGCTGCAACTGTCATAATTCCCTATTTTTCCGGCACCAGTCTCAAAAACAGCTTTTCTAACTTTATCTGCGTAATCGACAGGACAAAAAACTACAAGCTTCCTAAGCAGCTCCCTTTTAGGAGATAATATCTCTTTATTAATAAGACCTATCTTGTCACATAAAATTGAGTTTACACCCGAATCAATATTATCAAGATTAGTATGAATTGCATATAGGGCAATGTCATTCTTTATTGCTGAAGCCACAATCCTTTCAACATAAGTTCCGCCGGTTATCTTTTTAAGTCCCTTAAAAATAACCGGATGATGTGAAATAATCAGGTTACAACCTTTGGATAAAGCCTCTTCAATAACCCTTTCAGTCACGTCTAACGAAATCAAGATTTTACTTATTTCCGTGTCGCGCTTACCAACTAACAACCCTGCAGTATCATAAGATTCCTGCAAACTCAAAGGAGCAATCCTTT
>JAOZOC010000025.1 GCA_029933495.1 Bacteroidales bacterium | reverse complement strand
TTCCGCAACAACTGATATATTCCAAACATTAGATATTTGTTCAATTTTAAATCCGGAGAAATGCCATTTTAATTATGAGGTAAAAATATGAAAATATTTGATTTTATTTGGAATTAATATAAATTATTTTTCAAGAGACAAAAAATTACTTTAACATGTGTTTAAAAGCAGCTATTCGCTCAACCTTTTTCACGTTTTGGAGTTTTTTCAAATCACGTATTATATTATTCAGATTTTGGATACTATAGACATATAGTAAAATATTGCCTTCAATAGTTCCTCCTTCAGAGTCAAGATGAAAAGATCTGATGTTCAGATGATGGATTTCGGTAATCAGTTTTACAACTTCATTGATAAAGCCCTGGTTGTCGATCCCACTGATTTTAATACCGGTCAGAAAACCAACAGTCTCCTTATCATGCCATCTGGTTTTTATTATCCGGTTTCCGTATTTCGACATTTGACTGATTGCTTCAGGGCAGTTAGTCCGGTGAATAATAATAGCTTCATCAGGTTGCACAAAGCCAATTATATCATCACCGGGGATTGGATTGCAGCAGTTTGATATGTCATAACTAATTTTATGGACATTGTCGCCAACCAGAAAATCGCTCTTGTTATCCTTAATCTCTTTTATAACTATTTCGGAAAGAGTCTTCTTATCTTCGGGTTTTGATTTTGTAAATGGCCTTGTAAAAAGGCTCAGCCACCCGCTCTTAGTTCCTTCGACACAACATGCTTTTATCTCCTTAAGTCCTATCAGGTCTTTTGCAATATCATAATGCAATGCAAGTTTACTCGAATAATTATACTTTTCCTGAAGCTGTTTGCAGACTACATTGCTATCTTTGACACCAACCTGATCCAGGTATTTTTTTAATTTTTCATCTCCCTCCTTTGCAAATTTCTTCTTCTCTTCCTTAATGGCATATTTAATCTGGGTTTTTGCTCGTCCTGTAACAACATATTTAAACCATTCTTCTTTAGGGACTTGTTTTTGGGATGTTATAATCTCCACCTGGTCACCACTTTTAAGCTTGTGATTCAGTGAGGCAAGCTGATGATTAACTTTTGCACCGATACAGGTATTTCCAATCTCGGAGTGGATTGCATACGCAAAATCAAGAACTGTGGAATTTACAGGGAGATTTCGAAGCTCACCTTTGGGAGTAAAAATATAAATTTCATCCACAAAAAGAAACCCCTGAAATTCATCAACAAAATCAAGAGATTCCGAATCATTACTTTGCAGCATATCGCGTATTCTTCTGAGCCACCTGTCGATGTTTGAGTCGGTTTCAGAAGGAGATGAGGTTTTATATCTCCAGTGAGCGGCAAATCCCTTTTCTGCAATTTCGTCCATTCTCCTGCTTCTTATCTGAATCTCCACCCACTTCCCGTCTTTACTCATTACCGTAGTATGCAGGGCCTCATAACCATTAGCTTTGGGAATGGATATCCAGTCACGAAGACGGTCAATATTGGGGCGATAATTATCAGTAATGGTTGAGTAAACCTTCCAGCAATCCACCTTTTCATTGTCGGGCTCGGTATCAATAATAATTCTTACTGCAAACAGGTCGTAAACCTCTTCAAGTGGAATCTCTTTTCTTTTCATTTTCTCCCAGATGGAGAATGCAGACTTGTTTCTTGAAAAAATTTCGTATTTAAAATTTTGCTTGCTCAGAGATTTCTTTATCGGATAAATAAACCGGTTAATAAAAAGTTTACGATCCTTTGCTGTTTCCTGAAGTTTTTCGGTAATTGCTTTATAAATTTCAGGCTCAGTATATTTTAATGAAAGGTCTTCGAGTTCTGTTTTTATGGCATACAATCCAAAACGGTGGGCTAACGGTGCATACAACATCAGAGTTTCGGATGCTATTTTAAGCTGCTTATGCTTAGGCATTGCATCGAGGGTTCTCATATTATGCAATCTGTCAGCTAGTTTAATTAAAATAACTCTGACATCATCAGAAAGTGTCAGAAACATCTTCTTGAAATTATCAGCCTGAATGGAAGTGGAGTTTTTGTCAAAAATACCTTCGATCTTAGTTAGTCCATCAATGATTTTTGCTACTTTTTTGCCAAAAAGATTTTCAATATCAGAGAGATTATAGTCGGTATCCTCAACAACATCGTGCAACAATGCACAAATAATAGAAGTTTTTCCAAGTCCGATTTCAGAAGCAACAATACGGGCAACTTCAACGGGATGAATAATATATGGCTCACCACTTTTTCTGCGCATATCCTTGTGAGCCTCAGCAGCAAAATTAAATGCCTTTCGTACTAATGCCCTGTCTTCTGGACGGTTAGGCTTCCATGCATGAAGCAGCCTTCGGTAATAATTCACTATCAGACGTCGTTCTTGTTCCGGATCCGGCTTTACCATATTCACAGAAATTAATAGAAAATTTCACTACAAAATTACAATTAAAATTCAGAAATCATTAATAGTTTTATTATTGCTTATAATTCAATATTCCTTTTTTTGAATCGTTAGTCAATTTAAGGAATAATAGTTGTATTTTTGTTTCCCTTAAATTTTGGTTTTAAGTGGCTGGTTTATGATACGTATTTTATATACTATATTATTCATAGTTTTACTCTCATTAAACTCTTTTGCGACACATGAAAGAGCGGGCGAAATTACATATAAGCATATTAATGGATTAACCTATGAGGTTACAATAGTTACATATACTTATTCACCAAGCCCGGCTGACAGACCTGAGCTTGAGATAAAATGGGGCGACGGAACATATTCAATCCTTCTCCGAAACAGTTATGCTGACCTGACTCCGGTAATACGTAAAAATATTTATATCGGCCAGCATACTTATGCAGGTGCAGCTACATATATAATATCAATGGAGGATCCAAACAGAAATTATGGCGTTATAAATATACCAAATTCTGTTAATATTCCTTTTTATGTTGAGACAAAACTTGTTATTAATCCCTTTTTGGGGATTAATAATTCTGTTCAATTGCTTAATCCTCCATTGGATTACGGCTGTGTAAATAAGTTATATGTACATAATCCCGCTGCCTATGACCCTGATGGTGACAGCCTCTCCTATAAACTAACGATCTGTAAAGGTTTCAATGGGCAAAATATACCGGGATATACTTTTCCACAGGCATCAAACTCTTTTCATATTGATAACATTTCGGGTGACCTTGTTTGGGATTCCCCAATTCAGCAGGGAGAATATAATGTGGCTTTCATTGTTGAAGAGTGGAGAAGCGGGCAACTGATAGGTTTTGTTGAGCGTGATATGCAGATTCTTATTGATGCTTGTAGTAATAACCCTCCCGAAATATTTACTATCAATGATACATGCCTTGAAGCAGGAGATACTCTTATATTTGAGGTCAGAACTTATGATCAGGATGGTGATAAAATTACACTGACAGCAACTGGCGGGCCATTCATTGTTAGTGAATCTCCTGCAATACTTGACCCGGACCCTTCAGTAGGTTATGGAGCCGATACAGCATTATTTTATTGGGAAACCAAATGTTCGCATATCAGAAAAAGTGCTTATCCGGCTTATTTTAAAGCTTTTGATAACTCTACACCTGTTAGTCTTACGGCTTATAAAACAGTAAATATTTTGGTTGTAGGACCAGCGCCAGAAAATCCTGTGGCTGTTCCGCTCGGAAATTCAATAATCCTTTCGTGGGATGAAAGTACCTGCCAGAATGCGACAGGATACATTATTTACAGGAAACCGGATTTTTACGGATTCCAGCCGGGGCCTTGTGAAGTAGGAGTGCCGGAATACACGGGCTATAAGAAAATTGCAGATATTAGCGGTATAGAGAATATCTCATATAATGATGATAATGACGGAGCAGGATTAAACCATGGCATTGTTTATTGCTATATGATAACTGCGGTTTTCGGGAATGAGGCAGAAGGTTATGCGTCAGAGGAAGTATGTGCACAACTGAAGAAGGACTTGCCAATTATCACAAATGTTAGCGTCAATAGTACCGATACTGAGACGGGTTCCATTTATGTCGCCTGGTCAAAACCAACTGAGATTGACTTTACGCAAACGCCCGGGCCGTTCCAATACCAGGTTTACAGAAAAAGCAGCGAGCAGGGCTCCGACTGGACTAAGGTTTTTACATCCGCAATTGATGATACATTATATACGGACAACAATCTGAATACGAAGGATTTTAAATATTTTTATAGAATTGATTTTTATAATAACGATCCGCCTGATAATTACTTTCTGATAGGTTCTGCAGTCGTTGCACCATCAATATATCTTACCACCGAGGCATCTGATCAGAAACTGACTCTTCACTGGAACGATGACCAACCCTGGATAAATTCCCAATTTGTAATTTACAGGCAGAATCCCGTAACTTTGGATTTTGACTCCATCGGGTATTCAACAGTACCTCAGTATTCCGATTCAGGGCTGATAAACGGGAAACAATATTGCTATCTTATAAAATCGGTGGGATACTATTCAGCTCCGGGAATGGTTGACCCTATAATAAATTTCTCACAGGAAAAATGTGGCAAACCGGTTGATAATGTTGCACCCTGTGCTCCAATTCTGACGGTTACCACAAATTGCGAACTGCTGAATAACAACCTGATCTGGATTTATCCCGATACCTGCACGGAAGAGGAGTTGATATACTATATATACTATGCACAAAATGAAAGTAGTGATTTTATTTTAATTGATTCCACAGTTAATAATTATTTAAGTTTTGAGACCAATCCTCCATCCATAGTTGGGTGTTTTACAGTGACAGCTCTTGATTCACTTTGGAACCAAAGTTTATATAGTAATGTTGAGTGTGTTGATATTGATGAATGTGGCAGGGTCTGGTTTCCAAATGTGATTACTCCTAACAGTGATGGCTACAATGATTATTATCATGCTGATTCTATAAACTCTGTCCAGAATTTTAATATTACCATATTTAACCGTTGGGGTACTATTGTTTATGAATCAGAAGACCCATACTTTGAGTGGGACGGTAAAGATGAGAAAAACGGAGGAGATTGTAGTCCTGGAACATATTTCTTCGTAGCAACATTTGCCGAAAACTCATTGACTGGACTGATAAACAGAGAGGTAAAAGGGTCTATAACGTTGCTTAAAGATTAAACTATATTTCTGAGGTTGTTATTCGTTGAAGCATAATATCAAAGAAGTGTATGGGGATTATACATTAATAATGAACAACAAAGTATTCGTAATAACAGGCTCACAAGGAAGTGGGAAAACAACCTTCCTTACAAAACTGACAAAACATCTTAGGGATGAAGGATTATCTGTTGGCGGAATTATAGCACACGGTTTTTGGAATAATAATGAAAGAGCAGGATTTGAGCTGGAAAATATTCAAACAGGAGAAAAAATTATACTATGTCAAACAAATCCTGCTAAGGGATGGGCTAAATTCAGAAGATTTTATTTTAATCCTGAAGGTTTTGCTTTTGGTAATAAAGTTCTTGATCCGGCAAATTTGGATAAAACTGATATCATTGTTATTGATGAGGTCGGGCCTTTTGAACTTGAAAATAGAGGCTGGGCGCAGGCAATCAAATTGCTGCTACACAATATTGACAAGCCAATGATCTGGGTTGTAAGAAATAGTTTGAAAAAGGAAATTCTATCCCATTTCTTCATTAATGACTTTACAATATTTGATATTGATATTTCGGAGGAAGAGGTTGACAGGCTTGTGTTTAAACTCAGTATAGAGATTAAAGGTTAAAACCAAATGCCCTGTTCTATTTCGTTTTTGGTTTTGATTCGGGTTTAGAAATATCATCTTTTCCTGTCACCTTATCAATCACCTTTTCAACAGGGTTTCTATTGTCAGCCGAATTTTCGCCGGGTATTGCCGAAGGATTTCCATCACGAACAGCATTATACTGAGGTGAAAGAATTTCGATACCTGCTTCATTAAAGGCTTCAAGTATATTCTTATGAAGTTCGGAATATATGAGAGCCATCTTTTTAGGCTGTTTTGTGTAAACGTTTATTTCATAGTTAACGTAGTAATCATCAAGGCTCTTCTGAAGCACGAAGGGTTTTGGGTCTTTCTGCACCAGGGTGGTCTTTCGTGCAGCCCTGAGCAATAGCTTATTTACAGTGTCCCAGGGTATATCATAACCAATGGTAACGGATGTATGTAAAATTAATCCAAGCTCCTTTGTATTTTGAGAATAATTCCATAAATGCGTATTTATTATTGTGGCATTAGGAATAGTAACATACTCGTTTTTCAAGGTTTTGATTTTAGTAACTAATATCGATTTTTCCATCACATCTCCTACTGTATCACCAACTCTGACTCTGTCACCTAATTGAAATGGGCGCATATAAGTAATAACAACCCCGGCAATAACATTTGATATGGCAGATGTTGAGCCAAGAGAAAGCAGAACACCAAAAAATATGGAGACACCCTGAAATGCTGCTGAATCTGAGCCAGGTATATGAGGAAACATAAAAATAAGAGCAAAGGCGTAAATTATCAATTTCAGCATATTAAGAGTAGGCTTTGCCCAATCTTTATGAAAACCCTTAATTGTTATATTATCTTTTTCGTATTCCTCGGAAATAACACTTAGTATTCGAACAATATACCGTGCAACAACGTAGATAACTATTATAAAAAATAAGTCAGGAAGGAAATCAATCAACCCATTAACTATATACATTATTGGTTCAGAAATATACTTATAGAATTCCTGTACGATTCCCCTTGTCCAGGGCATAAAACTAAAAAGTAAAGGCAAATAAAGAAAGAGTATCAACAGATATAATGTGTATTTAACGATATTTGCCAAAAAGATAAAGAAATTCTCAGGCCCTCTCGGAACAAGATACCGGTACAGACTTTTCCTTTTTCTTTTTAACTTCTTATTATAGTTATTAAGCTTTTCGTCAATCCATTTAAAAAGCCGCCTGATAATGTAAAAAATTACTATTAATCCGACAAGGGTTAAAAGGGTTAAACCTATGTTAATTAACCAATTTTCAAATGTAGTATTTTCAACTTTATCTTTAAGAGCAGCCTGGATTATCTCTTTATAGTTTTCAATAAGGTATTCTCTTGTAGTATTCTCAATCTTTGCATCCTCATCACTAAGGCTCATAATAATAGTCTTCTTATATTGGATAAGTGATAAGCCTCCATAATGAAAAATACTAATTGAATCAACAGAGAATTCAAACTCTCCTGCTATGTCCATAAGTTTTTTCTCAATAGCTCTTGCTCTGTCTTCAACAGAAAACGGACCCAGTCCATATTTGATCTGAAAAAGAGTATCTTCCATAAAAACCACATACCCGACTTGATTTAATGAGTCAATCTTATTTATGGCCTTAACATTATTAGTACTATCCTGCGAAAATGAGAAACAGGATGCTAATAAAAATATGACAATAATAATCTGTCTGAATATCTTCATAAATTCTTAGTTCTGATTAAATTTCAACAAATAACGACTAATTTGCCTAATATATCTTGTATAACAATTTTTTTTAGCTTTAGTTTAAATCAATTTGTCAGGTTAGATACTCACTCATTATCGAAAGTAAAGCCTCTTTTTTTACAGGCTTTGAAACATGCTCATCACACCCGGCTTTTTTCGATTCTTCAACATCTTCGACCATTGCATGTGCTGTCTGTGCAATAACTGGCAAATCTTTCCTCATTTCTTTTATTAATGAAGTAGCTTTATAACCATCCATTATCGGCAACTGAATATCCATAAGAACAAGTTCAATGTCAGGATTAACCTCACACATCTTAACAGCTTCCTCTCCATTACCGGCCCGAAGAATTTTTATTCCTGTACTCTCCATATAACTCTTCAATAATAAAAAACTTGAATTGTTGTCTTCAACTATTAATACAATCTTATTTTTCCAGTCTGGCTTTATTTTTTTCTGGCTTTTCGGTTTTGTTTTATTATTTGTCACCTTGACAGGCTTAAAAGGAATGGCAAAGAAGAATGTACTACCTTCACCCTCTAGTGATTCCACCTTCAAATCACCACTCAATAATTCAACAAGTTTTTTTGATATTGTCAAGCCAAGCCCTGTCCCTCCAAATCTCCTTGTGTGACTATCTTCTATCTGTCTGAACCGGTTAAAAACAAGCTTCTGTTTATCCTCTGGTATCCCTATACCACTATCGCGTACATAAAACCTGATCCTTGGTTTTTTTGCTTCAAGAATCACAGAATAACCAAACTCTACAAATCCTCTTTCTGTAAACTTAATAGCATTATCAATCAAGTTTGTAAGAATTTGTTTCAACCGGAACGGATCAGTATATATAGTTATATCACTATCAATATCAGGCTTTACAAATCTAAGATCGATATGCGATTTTTTCCCTGTTTTCTTAACATTTTCAAAAGTAGCATACAAATCAATGAACATCTCATCAATATTGCACCCGCTTTTAATAATTTCAATCTTACCAGCTTCAACTTTTGAAATATCAATAATATCATTGATTATATTAAGTAACAGATTGCCTTTGTTTATAATAATATCAATATATTGCTCTGTTGCTTCCTTTGGTGTTGCCGGGTCTTTAAGGAGTTGGGCAAATCCGGTAATGGCATTCATCGGAGTGCGTATCTCATGTGACATATTGGATAAAAATGCCGATTTCAACCTGTCGGATTCTTCAGCCTTCTCTTTTGCTTGTAAAAGTTTCTTGTTTATGTTGCGCAATTCTGCGGTACGTTTTTTAACAAGCTCTTCAAGATGATCGCGGTGAAGTGTAAGTTCTGAAAGGATATCCTTATATTCAGTGATATCTTTAACTGTTATTACAACTGCCTCAGGTTTATTTGAAGCATCATTAAGATATGCAGCAGATATTATACCGGGAAATTTTTCACCACTCTTTTTAATAAACTCAAGCTCGTAATTACCCCCTAATCCTTTAGAAATTATTTTCGATATAAAATTTTCTTCATTCTGTTCCTTCATCAATAAAAGTTCATCAAACCTTTTCCTGATAATAAAACTTCTTGAATATCCTGTCATCCCGACAAAAGAGTCATTAACCAGAATAAACCTTCCTTTAAGGTCAATCACAAAAATACCATCCTGGGCATTTGAAATTATTGACTCTGTAAACTTTTTCGACTGTAAAAGTTCTCTCTCGGCAAGTCTTATCTTTACATTTTGAGCAAGTATTTTGTCACGCTGGGTTATTACAATTTCCCTCTCTTCCTGATAGCTCTTTGTCATAAAGGAAGCAATGAATGCCACAAGCAAGATTGTTAAAATTGCTGTAAAAAACAGATCCCAATACCTTGATTCATCATCAAGATAAGGTATAACAGCATCGGGATGATTCATTTCATAAAAGATCATAAAAGAGACAGAGGCGATTGTGGCAACCACAGCAATTAACTGATGACTGCCTCTTGTAAGCACCATAAATAGCACCATTTCTGCTAATATAACATACAGAACAGGCCCGTTACTGCCGGCATTAATAAACCATACATAAGTGAGTGTTATAATTGATAAAAGAATAAAAGGAATAATTAAACTTTTGTATATTCTCTTTTTAATTGATAAATAATAAAATCCAATAAATAATAGCGAGATAGTTAATGTGGATATTGTCAATGAGAGATTAAAATCCAAAACTAAATTCAGAAGGGTAGATACAATACCTGCAACTCCACCTACAAGGCAGGCAGCATTAAAGAACCTGTGCTCAAGGCTGTATTGCTCCGGGCTGCCTATTACAGACTTTATTAGTTGATCATATCTGATCCTGTCCTTTGCCATTGTTTAATATCTCCGATTATTACAATAATAAACACTTTTCTGAAAAACCAACAATTATATGCAAAAAATCTGAATTGACCAAAAAAAGTAGAAATTATTTGCCAGATTGAATCATTTTGTTCAAAGTATTAATTCAATTTCTATTTTTGTGCAAAATAGAAAATGTTGAATTCTGACAAAAAAATAACAGGAATTGTTCTTTCGGGAGGCAAAAGCAACAGGATGGGCAAGGAAAAGGGGTTTTGCACTCTGCACGGAAAACCTTTGATTGAATATTCTGTTGAGGTTTTGCTGGAGGTGTGTGATAATGTGATTATTAGCGCCAATAATAACAGCTACGAATATCTAGGACTTCCTGTTGTGAAAGACAGAGTTTCAGATATCGGGCCTATTAGTGGACTGTCATCCGCAATTCATTTTTCAGAAACAGATGATAATTTTATCTTATCGTGCGACATGCCTTTTATTTCTGTGGAGTTTGTTCGATATATTATATCAAACAAAACAGGATATCAGGCTGTTGTTCCAATGAACAATGGCTTTCCAGAACCTCTTTGTGCATATTACAAAAAAGATGTCGCCCGGATATTTGACAAGTCAATTGAGAATGATATCTATAAAATTCAGAGAGTATTTAAGGATATTGATGTTAATTTTATTAATATTGACCCGAAAAAAGGTTTCGTCAACAGATTGCTATTTTCAAATATTAACACTGAGGAGGAGTTGAAGAGAATTGAGGGGCTCACAAAAATATAGTTAAATTCAATCTGGCCGGAAGCCTTACTGGTTGAAAATGTATATTTATAGTAATTTCAAAACTACATTATACAATTGCCATATAATCAATCCAATTACAGTACCAACGATTATTCCGGCCACTACATCTCCAGGATAGTGAACTCCAAGATATATCCTGCTATATGCTATAACTGTAGCCCAAATGAAAATACTTATGGAAAAATATTTAATTTTTTGTCCCAGAAGTAAGGAAAGGAAAGTCGCTATAGCAAAATGATTGGTAGCGTGTGAAGATATAAAGCTAAATTGCCCGCCACATTGTCCTTTAACAAGATGAATCAATCCTTCAAGTTCAGGGTTATGACACGGCCTTAGCCTCATAAAGACATTCTTGAAAAGATGAACGGAAATCTGATCGCTTGTAACAATTAACAACACAATAGCAAGTAATATGTACAACATATCCTTTTTATAATATTTGTATATCATGTACAGAAAGTACAGATATAGCGGAATCCAAATCAGCTTATTGCTAACCCAGTACATAACGAAGTCCCAAAACCCGTTATGTATCCCGTTCAGAAACAGGAAAAGCTGTGTATCAATATTTTTCAAGAATTCTATCATAATTTGATTTCCATCACTCTTTCGGATTTTAACTTTGGCCCTGTGTGCCTGTTAATCCGAAAGCTTTGTTTGTAATATCATTTTGTTTTATCAATTGTTCGGGATTAGCCAACGCTTTATGCCATCGTTAAAATCCCGAACAGCTTTTGAGCCTTGTTGAAATCCCAAATAGCTATATGTTTAGTTCATTCCATATCAAATCCTTCAATTCCATCAGACCCGTATTTGCAACAGATGAGATAAAAACATAAGGAATTTCGGGAAGATCTGTTTTTATCTCAGCTATTAGTTCTTCATCCAGAAGGTCTGATTTAGTGATTGCCAAAATCCTTGATTTGTCAAGTAATTCGGGATTAAACTGCATAAGCTCTTTCATAAGAATATCAAATTCTTTCCTGATATCTTTACTGTCTGCCGGCACCATAAACAGTAGGATTGAGTTTCTTTCAATATGTCTTAAAAACCGTAGTCCCAAACCTTTACCTTCGTGAGCACCTTCAATAATCCCGGGAATATCTGCTACTACAAACGATCTGGCATCCCTGTATCGTACTATACCCAGATTAGGAGTCAGGGTTGTAAAGGGATAATCTGCTATTTCTGGTTTTGCAGCAGAGATAACGGAAAGTAGCGTTGACTTACCTGCATTTGGAAAGCCAACCAGTCCGACATCAGCCAGTATCTTCAGCTCAAGAACAAACCACTCTTCCTGTCCATCTTCTCCGGGTTGTGCATATTTAGGTGTCCGGTTTGTTGGAGATTTAAAATGATCATTTCCCAAACCACCGCGGCCACCTTCCAATAAGATATGTTTTTCGCCATCCTCGGTAATTTCAAATAATACTTCACCTGTTTCAGCATTTTTTGCAATTGTTCCAAGCGGAACATCCAGAATTACATCTTTACCATTGGCTCCGGTTTTAAGGCTCCCGCCTCCAGCACCTCCGTGTTCAGCTTTAACATGTTTTGTGTATTTAAGATGCAGCAGTGTCCAGAGCTGTTTATTACCCCGAAGGATAATATGTCCGCCTCTGCCTCCATCGCCTCCATCAGGTCCGCCACGTGGCTGGCTCCTTGTTCGGAAAAAGTGTGCAGAACCTGCCCCACCTTTGCCACTCCGACAGTTTATTTTTACATAATCAACAAAATTAGAACTAGCCATATTCTTCTTTTTAATGTGTCATCCATTATTCGATTGAGCCCACAGAAACATCACTGTTTTCCTCTTCAACCGGGAGTTCCGGTTATTATAAGAAAAAGTGAGGTTAGTACTATGCTTTAATAAGATATTTTTATCAACTCACTCAATTTCCTAGCTGATAATTTTATATATATCAGGTAAATTTCTTCCCTGCCCGTTATAATCAAGTCCGTAACCAACAATGAAGTCGTTTGGAATTTCAATCCCTTTGTAGTCAATGTTGTAATCCATTTTAAAGGCTTCCGGCTTAAACAGAAGAGTTGCTATTTTAACCTCTTTAGCTTCAAGTTTTCTGAGCTTTTCTACCGTTACACCCATCGTAATTCCCGTATCGATAATATCCTCAACAATGACAACTGCTCTGTCGTGAAGTACTTCATCAAGTCCTATAAGTTCACGTACTGTTGATGTTGTTTTTGTTCCAATATATGATGAAAGTTTTACGAATGATATCTCACATGGTATTGTGATCTCTTTCATTAGATCTGCTGCGAACATAAATGCCCCATTCAGAACTACCAGAAACAAAGGATTCTTCCCCTTCATATCTGTGTTAATACGGGATGCAATTTTCTTAACTGCTTTTGCTATCTCATCGGCGTCTATGAATTCCGAAAATTCAAGTTCAAGTACTTTTACTGTTTTCATATTTCTATTTGTTCATAATTTTACAAAAATAACAACAAAGATTGTTCGTCAACCGAAAATATGTAATTTTGCTACGAATAATTGAAAATATGTGAATTATGATTCCAAAAGTAAGCATAATAATGGGTAGCACATCAGATCTTCCGGTAATGGAAGGTGCAGCTAAATTTTTTGATGAGATGGAGGTTCCTTTTGAGATGAATGCTTTGTCGGCACACAGGACTCCGGAACAGGTTGAAGATTTTGCGAAATCGGCAAAAGAGCGTGGTATAAAAGTTATAATAGCAGGTGCTGGTATGGCAGCTCACCTTCCGGGAGTAATTGCGGCTATGACTCCCGTCCCTGTTATTGGTGTTCCTATCCGTGCTACTATGGAAGGTATTGATGCTCTTCTGTCAATTGTTCAGATGCCTCCCGGAATTCCGGTTGCAACTGTAGGTTTGAATGCTGCAAAAAATTCTGCAATCCTGGCTGTTCAGATGCTCGCAATGTGTGATGATGCTCTTTTTAATAAGTTCGTTGCCTTCAAGGAAGAACTGAAAGGAAAGATTGTTAAAGCAAATGAAGACTTATCAAAGGTTGAGTTCAAATTTAAAACGAATTAGATTTTTATCACAAATTCCCGAAGTCTTGAAGGTTCACTCAGTTCTTTGTGTTTCTTTGTGTCCTGGTGCCTTAGTGGCGAAATTGTGCCTTATCAAAACCTTTCTACCTTGTTTTTCTTGCCACTAAGACACGAAGTCTCAAAGGTTCACTAAGTCCTTTGTGTTTCTTAGTGCCCTGGTGCCTTTGTGGCGAATTAGTGTCTTGTAAATACCTTTCTGCCTTGTTTTTCTTGCCACTAAGACACGAAGTCTCAAAGGTTCACTAAGTCCTTTGTGTTTCTTAGTGCCCTGGCTCCGAAAACTTTCGGAGTTGTGGCGAAATTGTGCCTTATTAAAACCTTTTTGCCTTGTTTTACACTACAAACCTTCGGATTCCTTTTTTTATAATAGGAACATTAAAATTAATCAGGTATCCAAGTCTGTTTTCTGTTAGTTTCAAATGACTTAATACCTGGGCTTCCCACACCGGATTCACAGTTTCAATTGCTTTTAGTTCGCAAATAACCTTATCTTCTACCAATACATCTAAGCGTAAGCCTTCATCAAAAGTAATTCCGTCATATACAACCGGAACGTCTAACTGTCGTTTGTAGCTTAATCCGCGTTTTGCAAGTTCATGACAGAAACAAATCTCATATACTTTTTCAAGCAATCCTGGTCCTAAATTTTTATGAACAGTGTAAGCGGCATCCACAATCTTTTTACCAATTAATTCCAATTCATATGGAATCGGTTCAAATTTATTTGAATTCGTCATAACAGTATTATTTATTTGGGTTATTGAATCAAATAGTCCATTTTTTTTTGCCACTAAGACACAAAGTCTCGAAGGTTCACTAAGTTTTG
>JAOZOC010000391.1 GCA_029933495.1 Bacteroidales bacterium | reverse complement strand
GTTATGCCAAAAGTAGGGATATTCTGCCGTGTTGCGAATGCCGGAAAACTAAAAGCCGGTAATGAGCTGACTTATATCCCAAAGGTTTATAAGATAAATGTTATTACATTAAGTGACAGGGCTTTCCATGGTATTTATGAAGATAGAAGCGGCCCGAGGATCATTGAACTTGTAAAAGCATACTTTGAGAAAAAGGGTGAGAGGTTTGAAATTGAGCACACCATAATTCCCGATGACCCTGATTCTCTGCTTGTCTTACTTGAAAAGGCAAAAGAGGATAAGGTGGACGTTGTTTTTACCACCGGAGGAACAGGTATCGGGCCAAGAGATTTCACCCCTGAAGTTGTAAACTCTGTACTCGATAAAGAGATTCCGGGAATTATGGAGATGATAAGGATGAAATACGGAATTGAAAAACCCAATGCCTATCTTAGCAGAGGTGTGGCTGGAGTTATGGGTGAGACTCTTGTTTATGCCCTTCCGGGAAGTGTAAAGGCTGTTAACGAATATATGACGGAAATTCTAAAAACACTTATGCATCTCTTTTATATGTTGCATGGAATTGATGCACATTAGTGTTTTATTTCTAATATTACCTGCTGTTGTAGGGCAGGCTGTGTATTTTTTGGCAAGATATTTATTAAAACCCAAATATCTAATACCAAAATCCTAAACAAATTCAAATTATTAATATTTAAATATAAAAGCAATATATAAAATGAAAAGAGAAGACGCATTAGAATTATTACATCAATACGTTAAATCCCCGAATATGCTAAATCATTGCTATGCTTCGGAGGCTGTGATGAAGGCTTTGGCCAGAAGGCTCGGGCAGGATGAAAACAAATGGGGGCTTGCCGGTCTTTTGCACGATCTTGATGTGGAAATGGTTAACGGAGATATGACCATCCATGGAAAAGAGACTGCGAACATCCTTGAGAAAAAGGGTGTCGAGCCAGAAATAATTGATGCTATCAGAATGCATAATGAAAGCTCATCGGGTGAAAAACGTTCAAAAGAATTCCACCATGCCCTTGCAGCCGGTGAAACAATAACAGGAATGATAGTTGCCACAACCCTGGTTTATCCCGATAAAAAACTGGCAAGTGTAAAACCCAAATCGGTGATAAAGCGGATGAAAGAAAAGAAATTTGCTGCATCTGTCAGACGTGAGAATATTATGGAATGCGAAAATATCGACATTCCGCTTCCTGAATTTGTGGAGATTTGCCTTGGAGCTATGCGGGAGATTAGTGATGAAATAGGTTTATAGATTATTAACATTCTTTATTTAGTAAGTTTTACAATTTCCCATTGATTTTGGACGTTTCAGTTATACTTTTGTAGCCTTAGAAATAAATTATGAAGAGTCTGGTTCCATATCTGAAAAACAAGTACGTGATTGCAATTCTTGCTTTTATCGTATGGATAACCTTCTTTGATAGTAACAATTTGATTGGCAGGGTTAAACAAGCCATTTTGCTTCACGATTTAAAAAAGCAGAAAGAGTACTATATCGAAAATATTCACAACGACAGCCTCACACTTCATAAACTAAAAACAGACACGGCAGCCTTGGAAAAATATGCGCGTGAAAAGTATCTAATGAAAAGGGATAATGAAGATATTTTTCTGATTATTGATGAGAGAGACAAGTAGTATTTTGTTTTATATTTTTCGAAATATATTTTTATAATCTCTGAATATGAGTGTAATATCTTCTCTTCCATTTGGATTAAAACTTAAATCATTCTACATAAAAAAATTATTTCTAACACTATTCGTCTGTATAGTTACAGCCGGGTATGTCAATTCCCAGTCAGATAAATACGACAAAATCAGTTCTTATGGTTCAAAGGGAGTTTACTGGGCTTTAGTTCAAAAAGAAAACAAGAATGGTTTTATAGATGACAAAGGAAAGGAAGTCGTTCCGGTTAAATATGATAATCCCAATAATACCCCTGTCAAAAAATACAAAAAAGAGTATAAGGCTGGATTGTCAAAAGATAATTCATCGGATTGAAATACTGTTATTTATCACACTAATTACGGTATTACGAACCTGAGGCTATCCAAAATTCTTATAACCGAATACGTCAGACTTCGACTACGCTCAGTCTGACAACAAGATTGATTTTTTGGACAATCACTTTCTTTTCTTAACTTTATTTGGAATACATTCTAAATTCAAAAAAAAGTTACATATTTGCGAACAATATATGTAATTGATTGTTTATTTTTACCGATTCTAAATAAAATAAAAAATGAGTATAACAAAAGAGAAAATATTAGATGCTTTACGTCATGTCGATGACCCTGATCTGCACAAAGACCTGGTCACTCTTAACATGATTCAAAATGTGAAGATTGAAGACAAAAAGGTAACTTTCGATCTGGTACTTACAACTCCTGCATGCCCTTTGAAAAGTGTTATGAAGAATGACTGCTTGGCTGCAATTCATAAGTATGTTGATGATAGCCTTGAAATAGAGATAAAGTATGAGTCTGTTGTTTCAACCCGAAGGAAAGAAACCGAACTTCTGCTAAAGGGAGTGAAAAATATTATTGCAGTAGCTTCAGGTAAGGGTGGAGTTGGCAAATCAACTGTCTCTGCAAATCTTGCTGTGGCACTTGCAAAAACCGGAGCAAAGGTTGGCCTCCTTGATGCTGATATTTATGGTCCCTCAGTTCCATTGATGTTTGACCTTGAAGGGCAGCATCCTGACGGAAAAGAGGTTGATGGTAAAACTAAAATTATTCCTATTGAAAAGTATGGAATAAAAGTCCTTTCAATCGGATTTTTTGTCGATCCTTCGCAGGCTCTGATCTGGAGAGGAGCTATGGCAACCAATGCTCTTAATCAGTTAATAAACGATACAGAGTGGGGCGATCTTGACTACTTTATTATTGACCTGCCCCCCGGAACTGGTGACATTCATCTTACGATGGTTCAGACACTTCCGGTTACAGGTGCAGTAATTGTAACTACTCCGCAAGAAGTTGCTCTTGCTGATGCACGTAAGGCGTTCAGTATGTTTAAAACCAAGGATATTAATGTGCCGGTTCTTGGACTGGTCGAGAATATGTCGTGGTTTACGCCTGCTGAACTTCCTGAAAACAAATATTATATTTTCGGGAAAGATGGAGGAAAGAATCTTGCTGACGAATCGGGAACTGCTCTTCTCGGACAGATACCACTGGTTCAAAGTATCCGCGAATCTGGTGATAATGGAAATCCGGTTGCTTTGGACGAAAACTCACCGGTTGGTAAGGCTTTTATGGAACTTGCACAGAATACGGCTCAGCAGGTGGCTATTAGAAATGCTAACCTTGAGCCAACTAAGATTGTTCAGATAACAACTTAATTGTTAAATTATGCTTAGTCAGGATAAAGTTGCTTTGATAAGTAAAGTTCAGAACGTAATCGAACAAATCAGGCCATACCTTCAGCAGGATGGTGGTGATGTTGAGTTTGTTGAATTGACAGACGATAATATAGTTGTGGTTCAGTTGATGGGTGCTTGCGGATCCTGTCCATATAGTTTAATGACTTTAAAGGGAGGCATTGAAACAGCAATGGTTAAAGCTGTTCCTGAAATAAAAGCAGTGGAAGCAGTTAATTTGTAAAAAAATATTTTTTTAATAAGTAAAACCCCGACAGAATAATCTGTCGGGTTTTTTTTGTATTAGTATAAATGATTTTATCTGCTCAAGTTGGTGTTGTCACAACTTGTTTTCAACTTGTATAGTTTACTTGTTGGTGACAACACCAACAAGAAGCAGGGTTTATTTTTAGCACACAAAATACTGTATTATACAGATTATACCAATTCTTGGTGTAAAATAGAAAAAACACTTTTATTTAAATTTCTTCAAAACATCCTTAACAGCATCTTTATGAACAGTGA
>JAOZOC010000390.1 GCA_029933495.1 Bacteroidales bacterium | reverse complement strand
GTGAATATTAAACTTAAAAAAGGTGATACAGGAACCTCGGATATGATAATACCTACAACTGCCGTCTTTGAAGGTGAAACAGATAATACTCCCTCTGTATGGATACTTGAAAAAGCCGGAGATGATTTTTTTACCGTTAAAAAACAACATGTTAAACTCGACGGGTTTGCCGACAGGAATCACATGAAAGTAGTTAGCGGATTAACTGCCGGCCAGCACATAGTTGTTGCAGGAGCCAAGAGACTTGTAGAAGGCCAGAAAGTAAAAATATTAAACCAGAAAGCTTTCAATTAATTCTAACCCTAAAATTTGAATATTATGAACATTGCAGGATATGCACTTAAAAATAAGCAGGTCATATATTTCTTTCTGATTATTACAATTTTAGGGGGAATTTACGCTTTTGAACATCTGGGGAAACGCGAAGACTCACCTTTTGTAATAAAACAGATTATCTTTATGACATATTATCCGGGAGCCACTGCCGAACAGGTAGAAAAAGAGGTTACCGAGATAATTGAAAGAGAGATACAAACACACCCTTTGGTTGACTTTATAAAGTCTGAATCACGACCCGGTTTCAGCTATATAAAAGTTGATATGTTCCAATGGGTGCCAAAGGAACGTTTTGAACAAATATGGGACGAAATGAGGCGTAAGGTACTGAATGTCCAGTCGAAACTGCCAAAAGAAGCGAGTACAATTATTGTAAACGACGACTTCGGTGCTGTCTTTGGAATATATTACGCCATTACTGCTGATGAGGGGTTCACTTATGATGAGCTGGAGGATTATGCGCAATATGTAAAGCAGCAACTCGCCACGGCAAATGATGTTGCCAAAGTACAGCTTTTTGGTATTCAGGACAGGGTTCTGAACATATATATATCAGATGAAAAAATTGCAAATGCAGGAATAACTCCAACTGATATTCAGACAGCACTGTCATCTCAAAACCAGCTGATTAATACAGGTGCAATTGAATCGGGAATGTTTAATGTGAGAATTGATGCGGTTGGGACATTCAGGTCAATTGATGAAGTAAGAAACCTTGTAATTACAGGCAAGAGTGGCAACCAGATACGTTTGAGTGATATTGCAACCGTAAAAAGAGCATACAAAGACCCGGCAACCCAAAAGATGCGCTTAAATGCCTTGCCTGCAATAGGGATAGGTTTTTCAACACGCGAAGGAGGGAACTCGGTCGTTGCAGGGAGAAGCATAAGAGAAAAACTTGATTTTGTAATGCCACAACTGCCTGTTGGTATTGAGATGAATAATATCTACTCGGAGGATATGGTCGCTCTTGAAGCCAACAATACATTCATTACAAACCTGATTGAATCCCTTGCAATTGTAATTGTTCTGATACTCTTATCAATGGGAGCAAGAGCCGGTTTACTTATCGGAACAAGCCTTTTATTCTCAATCCTCGGAACGTTGTTACTGATGCTTCCCTTTGGAATTGACCTTCACAGAACATCCCTTGCTGCTATTATCATAGCAATGGGAATGTTGGTGGATAATGCGATTGTTGTAACAGACAATGCCCAGATGAAGATTAAACGCGGTATGCGACGAAGAAAAGCACTTGAGGAGGGTGCGACAATTCCGCAGTGGGGTTTGCTTGCAGCAACAGTCATTGCCACACTCTCGTTCCTGCCGCTTTATCTGGCGCCAAATAATACTGCCGAGATTATTAAACCTTTGTTTAAAGTCCTTGCCATTGCTTTGACATTGAGCTGGATATTTGCACTTATTCAAACAACAAGTTTCGGAGACTTTATCCTGAAAGAAACAAAAGGCAGCGGTGAAAACAAAGACCCTTACGACACACCTTTCTATCATAAACTTACAAATTTCATCGAACTTATTATATCAAAGAAATATCTCACTCTTGCTTCTGTTTTTATTCTTTTTGTAATAAGTGTTTATTTATTCAGGTTTGTCAATAAGGATTTTTTCCCTGCCATTAACAAACCGATGTTTAAGATAGACTACTTCCTGCCTGAAGGAGCTGATATTGATGCAGTTGAAGCAGATGTAAAAAAGATGGAAGAGTATCTTCTTTCAAGTGATAAAGTAACACAGGTATCAATAACACTTGGAGCTTCACCGTTAAGATATTACCTCGCTTCGGTTTCCTGGAGCCCCAGGCCAAATCTGGCAAATTTGCTTGTAGAAACTACCGACTATAAATCGGCAGATTCCCTGATGGCAGTTTTTAAAGATTATCTTGATACAAACTTTCCGGATGCATTGGCAATTGCCTATAAGTTTAAGGTTGCTCCTTCACCTGATGCTATCATCGAAGCGAAATTCGACGGCCCAGACCCGCTTGTTTTACGTGAACTTGCAGAAAAGGCAAAAGCAATTATGCGTGATGAGCCTCTTGCAATTAACATCCGGGATGGTTGGGGCGTAAAAACCCCAAAGATTGAACCCGTTTATTCTCAAAACAAGGGTCGAATTGCCAAGGTTACCAGAACCGATATGTCAAGAGCAATGCAACGAATTTCAAACGGACAGAATGTGGGACAATACCGTGAGGGTGACTGGGTTATGCCTATATTGCTCAAAGCGCAGAATCGTGACAGTTATAATTATGCGGATATTGGAAGCCTCCCTATTCTTAATGCTAACGGCGACATAATTCCGCTTGACCAGGTAACGGACAGCGTCCCGATTCAGTTTGAAAATTATTATCTGACAAAATTCAACAGGCAATTGAGTATTGCTGCCCAGTGCGACCCGGTTCCGGGAGTAGGAAACACTGAACTGGAGGCTATTTTAATACCAAAAATAGAAGCAATACCATTGCCGGAAGGATACCGTTTGTGGTGGGATGGAATCTACTTTAACCAACAGCGTACTAATGAGGCTATTAGCGGAGAACTTCCCCTTGCTGTACTGCTGATAATAACTATTTTGATGATTCAGTACCGTGACTGGAAAACGGTTACAATGATAGGACTTATGGTTCCGTTGGTGATTATCGGGATAACATTCGCATTCCTTGCCTCCGGCCTTTTCTTTGGCTTCTTTGCAGTTCTTGGAATCCTCGGACTAATTGGAATGGTAATAAAAAATGCCATAGTATTGCTCGACCAGGCTAATCAGGAGATGTCGGAAAACGGATTATCGCAATATCAGGCAATTGTAACAGCAACACGTTCAAGAGCAATACCGGTAGCAATGGCAGCAGGAACAACAATACTCGGTATGGCACCCCTGCTTCCTGACCCGATGTTCGGTGGTATGGCTGTTGCAATTATGGGCGGATTGTTTGTGGCTACATTACTTACTATCATTGTATTACCTGCATTTTATGCCACTTTTTACGGCTTAAAAAAGAAAAAAGGTGATAAAGTATTATAAAAATTAATTTATAAAAATACTCTGTTTTCTGTATGAATTAACTGATAAACAGAGTATTTTTCATTTTCATTTAAGTTAATTATTTGTCATGAAAACCGGTAAAAAAATCTTATTCATCCTGTTTGTATTACAGTTTACAATATCATCCTGTGTGCAAAAAAGGGATACAAATACTGAAAGCAACCCTTCATCATCAACCAACGTGGAAAACCGGTTAAATGACCCTTTACCTTCCTGGAATGATATGAAGACAAAGCACAGGATTATTGATTTTGTAAAAACTGTTTCTACCAGGGACAGTTCCGGTTATATTAAGCAAGCAGACAGAATTGCCGTTTTTGATAATGACGGAACCCTGTGGTCGGAGCACCCAACCTATTTTCAGATAGAATTTGTTTTATACAGAATAAAGCAAATGGCACCTAAACATCCCAAATGGAAGAAAGATAAGTTAATACAAGCTGCAATTAAACACGACCTTAAAACATTACGAAAAAAATACGGGGCAAAGGGTCTTGGAAAACTGATGGCTATT
>JAOZOC010000389.1 GCA_029933495.1 Bacteroidales bacterium | reverse complement strand
ACTCAACACGTGATAACTTCCGTCCTTTCACAATTGAAGAGCAAAAACGAATGCTGACTGTTGGGGCTTGCCTGACTTGTCACGATGAGAAGTCGGATATCATAATTAATAGCCTTATAATTTATTTTAAAGAATATTTGGGAGAGGTAGGAACAGAGTGTGTTTTGCCTGACTTTTAAACGGAATATGTCAATGCATTGATAAATAAATCATAAAAAACAATCAATGCATTGATTGTTTTAGTGAAAAAGTGTTATCTTTGCACTAAAAACTAAATATTTCCGTAATGGAGCAACTTATACAACGATTTTACGAAAAATATGCCCAAACCGATATTAGCAATATCAGAGACTTTGTCAATATTGTTGATTGGGAGAACAGAATGATCGGGATCAGGGGACCTCGGGGGGTTGGAAAAACAACCTTATTATTACAATATATTAAGAAGAATTTTCAACCAGACAATAACGTTTTTTATGTTTCACTCGATCATTTTTATTTCTCCGAAACCAGACTTTATGATTTAGCTGAAGAATTCAGAAGAAAGGGTGGAATGCTGCTTGTTTTGGATGAGGTACACAGATATAAAAACTGGGCTATTGAGTTGAAAAACATTTATGATGACTTTCCTGATTTGAAGGTGATATTCACCGGATCGTCATTGTTGCATTTGCAAAAAGCGAATGCTGACCTGAGCAGAAGAGCTGTTATGTATGATATGCCCGGTTTGTCGTTTAGGGAATATGTGTTATTTGAAGCCGGAATAAAAACTCCTGTTTACGATTTGAATTTTTTACTGGAAAATCATATAAAAATTGCCGTTAGGTTGATTAGCGAAATTAAGCCGTTTAATTATTTTGATAATTATTTGAATTACGGATATTATCCATATTTCCTTGAAAACCGGAAAAGTTTCCATCAAAAGTTGCAGGAAACAATTCAGCTTGTTGTTGAAGTTGACATTCCTCAGTTTGAGATGGTACAAACATCACATATAATCTATATTAAAAGACTTTTGCAAATAATTGCTTCTTCCGTTCCTTTTAAACCCAACTTAAGCTCAATCAGCCAACGGACAGGAATTAGCCTGAATACTTTAAAAACATATTTAAGGTATCTTGAACAAGGTGGGTTGATATCATCACTTCACCTTCAGGCAAAAGCAATTAACAGTTTGAATAAGCCTGAAAAAATATTTCTTGATAATACCAATCTGATGTACTCTCTTTCGGGAACACGGATTAACACTGGAAGTATAAGGGAAACATTCTTCTTGAACCAATTAAAACAAGTGTCAACGGTTAATGTATCAATGTCTGCTGATTTTTTTGTTAACAACAACTACACATTTGAAATAGGCGGGTTAAGCAAAACCAGAAAGCAAATTAAAGGAGTACCAAACTCATTTGTTGTAAAAGATAACATCGAAGTAGGTTATGAGAATGTTATTCCAATCTGGCTATTTGGATTATTATATTAAAATATGCAACAGCGGGACAACAAAGTATTGTTTATGAATTTCGGTGTTGAAAAATACGTACTTTAGCAAACAGGAAAAACTATATTATAAAAACAGGAAGCCTTATGAAAAACCCAATTTTACTATTAGTCGCATTAATAAGCTTGACAAGCCTTATAAATGCCCAAAATCCACAATGGATTAATTATACCAATGGAAATGAAATTAATGCTTTAGCAGAAGAAGGCAATAATATGTGGGTAGGCACAACCGGTGGTTTGGTGAAGATTGATAAAACTACAGGTATTTCAACTTTTTACAATTCTGCAAATTCAGATTTGCCAGGCAATTATATATTATCAATAGCAATTGATGAAAGTGGCATCAAATGGATTGGTACATGGGAAGGTGGATTAGCAAAATTTGATGACACAGATTGGACAATTTATAATGTTTCAAATTCAGGTTTACTTAATAATAGCATTTCAACAATAGTAATTGATGCAGATGGAGTGAAGTGGATTGGTACCAATGGTAGTGGTTTGACAAAATTTGACGGTGCAAATTGGACATCCTATGATCCATTTAATTCCGGTATAGCTGATTTTAGTATTTCAACAATATCAATTGGTCAAAATGGTGTTTTGTGGATTGGAACAGGGAATGGATTAAATAGATTTGATAGCTTAGACTGGACTACATATAAAACATCCAATTCAGGTTTGCCAAACAACCATGTAATGTCTATAGCTATAGATGATAGCGGGAATAAGTGGATTGGAACATGGAACGGGTTAGCTAAATTTGATGACATAAACTGGACTACATACAACACTTCTAATTCAGGTTTACCAAATAACTATGTAATGTCAATTGCAATAGACAACAGCGGGTTGAAATGGCTTGGGAGCTATGGTGGATTGACAAAATTTGACGACACATCTTGGATGACGTATAGCACTTCTAATTCGGATTTGCCTGATAATGTTGTAAGTTCATTACTTATTGATGGTAGTGATATTAAATGGATTGGAACACGTAATGAAGGTTTTTTGCAGTTAAATGGTGAAATTTGGACGATGTTTATTACATCCAATTCCGGTTTACCTGATGCTCGTGTCAATTCAATTTCAATGGACGGAAATGGAACTAAGTGGATTGGAACTGATCGTGGATTAGCACAATTTGACGGGATTAACTGGACAATATATAACACATCTAATTCCAGCCTGCCTGATAATTATGTGTATGCAATAAACATAGACGGAAATGGTGTAAAGTGGGTTGGGACTAATTGTGGTGGTTTGGCAAGATTTGACGGGATTAATTGGACAGTATTCAATACATCCAATTCAGGCTTGCCTAATAATCAGATCAAGTCATTAGCCGTAGACGAGGATGGAACAAAGTGGATTGGCACCTTTGATGGCCTGGCTGCCTTTGATGGCCTAAACTGGATAACGTACAACACTTCAAATTCGGAATTACCAGATAATGATATCTGGTCATTAGCTATTGACGTAAGCGGGTCAGTATGGATCGGGACTGATGGTGGGGGTTTGGCGAAATTTGACGATGTAAATTGGGAAATATTTAACACATCCAATTCCGGCTTACCCAGTAATGCAATCAGTTCAATTGCCATTGACGGAAACAGTACAATATGGATTGGGACCTATAATAAAGGTATGGTGAAATTTGATCAGGAAACCTGGACAAATTATAATACTTCCAATTCAGATATACCCTCTGACTGGGTCTCGTCAATATCCATAAATGAAAGCGGGACTAAGTGGATTGGAACTCCTTGGTATGGGTTGACAAAATTTAATGACACAACCTGGACAATATTTAACATTTCTAATTCAGGGTTGGCTAATAATGAGGTCCGTGTTATGGCAATAGATGAAGAGGGATCTAAATGGATAGGCACTATGTATGGAGGATTAGCTGTTTATAATGAAGCTGGTATTCCTTTTTCAGTAAAAGACAATATATCAATAGTAAAAAAAGTAAAGATTTTTCCTAACCCTGCATCAACCGAACTATTTGTTTCAACAAAAAACGGGGAGCCAATCAATGAAATAACTATTTATAATCAACTTGGGCAAAAGGTATTGCACGAAAAAAGAGTAATTGATAAGATTGATGTTTCAACGCTTGAACAGGGATTATATATCATCGAAATAGTATCAAGTAATCTGAAAGTCAGGGAAAAGCTGATAATCAATAATCTATAAGCTTGCTTTTAACTTTTCTTTCCCAAAAATTTGGTGGTTCCGAAAATCTTAGTAATTTGGCTAATTGGTAGAGTTTTGGTTTTTATGAAAAAATACTCTTTTTTACATACACTTTTTATCACTTTTGCTCTGTTCGCATCTGTTTTGTTTTCGTCATGCGACAGGGACAAATCGGAACAGAAAATTTCTGCTAAGGACACGACTGCCATTAAGAA
>JAOZOC010000388.1 GCA_029933495.1 Bacteroidales bacterium | reverse complement strand
TGTGCCGCCCGGCTTCATATACCAAAATGAGATGGGTGCATAGTTGATGATTGTTTTTGACCAGTGCCACAATTCCATATCAAACCGCAGAGAATCCTTAAACGGAATCCGGTCGAGAAGGTAATAGCGCAAATTGACCGACATACCGGGATTGAAATTTCCTGAGCCGTCGGGTTGTGCAATAAGAAAATGTGAAAATTTTGCGGGAAGACACCAGGCATAACCGAAATAATCCTCTGTTCCTGTTCCGATGAATGAGGGAAAAGTATCATTGTCAACCCAAATCTTCTCATCACCTTCGCCCCACCAGGCATTGGCAGTGTTGAAAACCGTGAGCCCGGTACCCATATATACTCCCTCACCTTTTAAAGTCACGAAGTTAACATCAAAATGGCCGTCACTGTCACCGGTATCATCATCTTTGACAGATTCAATTTTATGAAGTTCATGCCACACAGCACCAAAGTACATTGAGTTTTTATCCCATTTGTAATCCTTTGTTAGTACCAAAAAATCTAAAATATCAATATCCTGCTCCCCCATATTTGTTATGGTTACCCTGGCATTTTCACTAAAAGGCATTACCCAGTTGCATTTCAGCGTGCTGTCTTCACTTACATTGGAGTATAAAGTATTGTATTCGCATATTTTATAACCTGTTCCGAAGAAGTCACCCACCGGAGCCCAAACTGTCCTTTCACCGTCAAAGGCAATATCAAGAACAGTTGAGCGCAAAGCCTGAGGTAAATCTTTAGCATCTATTTTCAACTGTATTTCTCTTATAGCACCACTTCCGGGAACAGACACGGAGAATGATTCCCCTGTAGCAAGAGTTCCCTTCTCACTGTCAACCTTAACATTATTTACTTTTGAGAGAGTATTATTGAAACTTTTAAGTTTGTTTTGCACTTTATCAATAAGAGTTGAAAGGCTGTCCAATCCTTTTTTTGTGAAACTCCTGACAGGTATGTTTTTGTTATAAGTGCGGTAATTAATATTATAATAAACCGAAGGTGAGTGCTTTTCATAATCTAAGGCTTTACATTCATAGGTAATTTTCAGGTGGTCAGAATATGGGATGGGAAGGTAAAGATTATGGCCTCGTTGATAATAATTTGATTCAGGTGAGACCGACGAGCTCAACGGTTCACCAACAAGGGCACCTCCGCTGATAATGTCCAGAGCAGGCCCTTCTATTTCAGGCTTGTCAGATCCATCAAAGTAGAAGCGGATTACACCGGTATATGCATCTTTGTCTCCAAATGTCATCCAGAATCTTACAAGTGCTCCCGGACCTTTGGCATCGAACATGACAAATTCGCGTCGCCCGTTATTCTCTTCCTGTCTGATAAACCAGGAAGCATCGTGATTGGCAAACCATCCTGCACTGTCTGGTGAGATGGAATGCCGGTCGTAGGAGCTAAATTGTCTGACTGTGAAAGCAGGGGATGGGAATTCAGCAACAATGCTCCTGTCTGTCATTTCATTTAATAAACCTGATAAGGTAACTTCCCTGTCCAATGGTTGACAAGAAATTGTAATTGTCATTATTAGGATAAATGCCGGAAGTAAATTATTTTTATTCATAATATTTTGTTAAAGAATATACAAAGATATATAAAATAGATAAGTTTTCGGATTATCTATCTCACTGGTACATTTCCAACATACCCCTTTTAATGAAAGTCAGAGATATTCAATAGCTACCCTCCGATTGGAAGTGGGGAATAAAAAAAGAGGCTGTCTTTATAGGCAGCCTCTTTTTTTTTGTTAGATATTCTTTGTTATTAATAAAACATAACCCTGTTGTCGACAATCTCAGTATTTTCTTTAAGAGTCTTTACAAACGAATTGTTATTAACCTTTGATACAAAATTCATAAGTAACTGCTTTTCATAAAGGGTTGTATTCCCTGACAGATCAGGCTTTGTTACTTCATCAACAACAATGAAAAAGCCAGCATTGTTACCTTTAACAGGTTTTGAAATAACATTTGTCTTCATTGAAAATGCTTTGCCAAGAACATTTGCTTCATTCCCAAATCCTGCAATATTCCTTGTTACAAAGGTCAGGTTGGACACAGTATCAATTTTAGAATTCAGCTTTGATGCTATTTGAGACAGGTTTTTAGAATTTTTGGCAATTTCAGTCATTTTCTTAATCATAATATCGCCTTTCAACTCTTTTTTAACCAGAGGCTCAAGTGACTCTCTGATTTCGTCAATAGAAGGAATACCTTCCTCCCTGACTTTGGTTACGGCTGCAACCATATACATATCGGTAAGTGTATAGACCTGGGATATTGATCCTACACCTATCCCATCAGTGTAAAGCCACTGGATTATAGATCTTGGATTGTCAAGTCCGGCAATTCTGTCAGACATAGGTTGCAATCTCTGAGCTGTTCTTTTGTTTAGCCCCATGCTCGTAGCAAGAGTGTCAAAAGCTTCCAGGCTTGTTGCTTTTCCCTGAAATTCACTAGCTTTGGTAAATGTATTCTGATATGTTTCCTGACTAGGAGTGATATTAATAGTTAACTGAGCAACTCTGACTTTTTTAATTGGATTTAGTTTACCTGTAACCTTAATAATATGGAACCCAAAATCTGACTCAGCAATGGTAATTCCTCCAACAGGTGTGTTAAATACTGCGGAATTAAATTGCGGAACCATTTGTCCATCGGCAAACCAACCAAGGTCACCAGAATTTTGTTTTGCAGAAGGATCATCAGATATCTGTTTTGCAATTTGCTCGAGTTTCTCAGGATTAGCCTTAACAACATTTAATAAGCTGTCGGCCATTGCTTTTGCATCAACTCTGATTCTGGTAATTTCCTGTGCTGCATTACGTGAACCGGCATAAGCAATAAGAATATGACTTGCCTTCATTGAATCCGGTCTGAAAACAATTTTTACCAGCTTTGCCATATGCCAGGAATTATTTTCCACATAAGGATCAACAAAAGTTCCAACCGGAGAGTTGAACATTACAGAATCAATTCTAACGGGTAGTTGACCCTCTTTAAAGAATGTACTGTCATATCTTTCATCTGATTCCCTGGCAATAAAGAGAGGAACATTATCAACCTTTTTAAAATCATCAAATATCTCAGCAACCTGTTTTTTGATATTCTGTCTGTCACTTGATGAAGCTTTTACATCGAAGATAACATAGTCAATATCTCTTGACTCTGGCTGCTTATAGTTTTGTTTGTACTCTTCGTAATATTTATTCATATCAGCATCGGTAACAGTAACTGCTGTGTCTGATATAGTATTGTACTTTGCACCAACAAGCCGTACCTTTGCAGTAGCTTTACGGTCAATAAAATCTTTAACAAGAAAGGTGTCGGGCATAAAATATGCTTTCGAGATCAGGTCTTTGTATTTGGTCTGCATCCTGTCATCTTTGATAGCATTGACAAAATCATCCCATCTGCTGCGGTTGTTCTGATCCATCTGGTCGAGTTGTTTAATGTAGTTTCTAACCAATTCAGGGTCATATTGATTTGTTTTTGGATCTTTGAAATACTGGATGATGTACTTATGTGGATTGTCGCCCTGCAACTGGTCGAATAATTCTTCGGAAGAAACAACAAGTCCCAGTTCATTATATTCTTTATCAAGTATTATCTTATCGACAAGCTGGTCGTAGGTCTGCTGCCTGATTCTGAAAACTTCGTCTGAAGTTAATGTCTGTTTTTGCTGTTGAGATTTTGTATTCTCAATATTTTTCTCAACATGTTGACTGAAATAAGTATAAGGAATCTCCTCATCATCAACAACTGCGACGTTCATATCTCTGCCTTGTGGTCCTTTTTTCATAAAGTCGCCTAAAATAAAAGCCGCCAAAGCCACACCAATAATTATAATAAGTAATCCTGATTGTTTTCTAATGGTTCCAATAACTGCCATAACT
>JAOZOC010000387.1 GCA_029933495.1 Bacteroidales bacterium | reverse complement strand
TTCCAATCGTAATACAGTATATGTATTTTCAATTACTTTTAATTCTGTTTTCTTTTCAGAGTTTATAATTATGGTTGATGCATTCGATACAAACAATCCTGTAAAAACAAATGCAAACAGAAGAAAAAATTGATTTTTCATGACGTTATTAATAAATTAGCACTTATCTGAAGGTATTTGATTGTGCGAAGGTAAGAAATAGTTTTTAATTATACAGCTTCCAAAGTCCTTTAAACAACTCTTTCTCTATTGCTATAAGTGATTTACGACAAAATGACTTAAATAAAAAAGGCCACCTATTATAGGTGACCTTTTATTGTTATAATCTGTAAAGATTAATCCTCTTCATTTTGTGAAGCTTCATATTCTTTCAGTAGTTGTTGTTGTACATCATTTGGAACGTTTGAGTACTCAGCAAATTTCATTGAGTACATTGCACGTCCGCTTGTTAGTGAACTTAATGCTGTTGAATATTTATTCATTTCAGCAAGAGGAACTTTAGCATTGATTTTCTGGTAATTTCCTTCGGCACCCATTCCCATAATAATAGCTCTTCTTCCTTGCAGATCGGTCATAACATCACCCATTCTATCTTCAGGTACGAGTACCTCAACATCATAAATAGGTTCCAGAATCTGAGGTCCTGCATTTTTAAAGGCTTCTTTAAACGCATGACGTCCTGCAAGTTTAAATGAAATTTCATTTGAATCTACAGGGTGCATTTTCCCGTCATATACGTAGAAGACAATATCACGGGCATAAGAACCTGTGAGAGGACCTTCTTCCATCTTTTCCATAACACCCTTTAAAATTGCAGGGAGGAAACGAGCGTCGATGGCACCACCAACAATTGAGTTTTTCATTATCAATTTTCCACCCCATTCCAATTCTATCTCATCAGTACCTCTGATTGGAAACTCTTTTGTGTATTCCATTCCTTCGGTGTATGGCTCTATCATCATATAAACTTCACCAAATTGCCCTGCACCACCAGATTGTTTTTTGTGTCTGTAAGTTGCTTTAGCCGAACGTGTTATAGTTTCTCTATAAGGAATTTTTGGAGCATAAAACTCCATAAGAATCTTTTCAAGATTTTCAATTTGCCATTTTATAATGTTAAGATGAAGCTCTCCTTGTCCACCAAGAATAAGCTGCTTTAACTCTTTTGAATATTCAACTGTAAGAGTTTGATCCATTTTATGCATCGTCTGAAGAATAACATTAAGTTTTTCTTCATCTGCCAGATTTTTAGCTCCTACAGCTACTCTGTATTTTGGAGCCGGAAATACAATTGGCTCTATAATGTCGTCTGAAACTTTCGGACTGTTTAAAGTATTATTTGTATGAGTATTTTTGAGTTTAACAGCTGCTCCAATATCACCAGAAGTGATTTTAGAAACCTTTTCCCTGTTCTTTCCTGCCATAACAAACAACTGACTAATGCGCTCTTTTGTACTGTTATTAGCGTTAATCAAATCCATTCCTTCAGCAACTTCGCCATTGTAAACTTTAAAGAATGAAATTTCACCAAGGTGTGATTCAATGGTTGATTTGAAAACGAGTGCTGATGTCGGCTCGTTAATGTCATATTTTAACTCTTTGCCTTCAGTTGTTTTTGCCGGTGGCATTTCATTAGGTGCAGGAGCATTATTTGATATAAATTCCATTACTCTGCATACTCCCCAATTCTGTTTAGCATTTATACAAAAAACAGGAAACAGTTCCCTGTCTCTCAATCCAACTTTCAAAGCCTGCTTCATCTCATCCTCTGTCAAAGTTCCGTTTTCGAAGAAAATCTCCATCAGGCTCTCATCACTCGAGGCCAGATCTTCAATCATTGCTCCCTGTAACTCTTCAGCTTTCGATTTTTCACTGTCAGGAATATCAACTAACTCCGGCTTTTTATCTCCCTCACTAAATTTAAACATTTTCATCTTCAAAAGGTCAATGACAGCATTAAATCCCAGACCGGGATTAACAGGATACTGACAAACTGAGAGACTACCTTTAAATTGTGTTTTTAGCTGACGTATTGTTTCATCAAAATTCGAATTTTCATGTTCAAGGTGGTTGACAGTAAAAATTATTGGAGTTTTATATTTGGTAGCATATCTCCAGGCAATTTCAGTTCCAACCTCAACACCATTTTGAGCATTGACAGTCATTACTGCAGCATCAACAACCCTGAGGGCAGCATCAATCTCACCAATAAAATCATCAAATCCCGGAGTATCAATAATATTTATTTTTTTGCCGTTGAATTCAGCATATAACACTGTTGAGGATATCGAATTTTGGCGCTCAATTTCAATAGGACGATAGTCTGAAACCGTGTTTTTGTCATCCACGGAACCTCTTCTGTTTATAACACCGCCTTCAAATAACATATCTTCAGCCAATGTGGTTTTTCCTGATTTAGCACCTCCAATAAGTGCTATATTTCTAATGTCTTTTGTTTCGTAAATCTTCATCGTTATTTTGTATTAAATATATATTACTGAATATTAAAGAGCGGCAAATGTATAAAAATATAAAGAATTATTAAACAATATGTTGTAAATAATCTAATTATTTTATTTGTAACTACTCAGAGTGTTAAAAGGTAATAAAGAATAAGGCTCTTAATAAGCATTTTTACTCTTTATAAAATAGCTATATCGCAAAAATACTCAAAGAATAGACCGAGCTTCACAAAGAAAGATTACAATTAATTCTTTATCTTAAAACTAATTAGAGTTTGGCAAGCAATTCCTTCACTTCTTCCCACTTCTGATCATCCATCTTGGGGCCCATAACTTCAATGGTTTTTGCTGCCAGTACTGATCCTATAGCGCCACATTTATCCAGCGGAAATCCGTTTATTAAACCATAAATAAATCCTGCAGCAAACAGGTCACCAGCTCCTGTGGTATCAATACTGTTTGCTTCTATTGGCTCAATTTTATATGTTTTGCCATCTTTTTTAACAAACGAGCCTTTTTTTCCTATTTTCACAACAGAAATATCGCACAATTTCGAAAATTCATCTAATGCTTCCTCGGGCTCCTTTCCGGTAAAAGCCTTAGCCTCTTCTTCATTTGCAAAGACGATGTCAACATATTTCTCCAGAATTTCATTCAGAAAGTCCAGATTATCTTCCACAACATTATAACTGGCCATATCAAGAGTTACGGTAAGACCTTTCTCTTTTGCCAGTTTTACTGCTTTTAGTATTAAATCATGATTTTGAACAAGATATCCTTCGATATGAAAATAATCGTATCCATTAAACTGCTCTGGTAAAATATCATCGGGTGATAGTTCTACAGCAGCACCAAGAAATGTTGCAAATGTCCGTTCTGAGTCTGGCGTAATTAATGCTATTGCTTTACCTGTTGCAGTGTCGCTGTTAAGCAGGTGGGGAGTAATTTGGCTTTTTTCCATATCTCTTTGAAAAAACATTCCGAATTCATCATTTCCAACTTTTCCAATGAAACCGGTTTCAATATCTAACCTTGCAAGACCATGTATTGTATTTGCTGCCGATCCTCCTGAGGCAATGGATTTTTCAAAACTTTCCGTTCCATTATTTACGTTATCACTTTCCTTTAGGTCAACGAGTTGCATGCTTCCTTTTGGTAGAGAAAAGATATCCAGTGTTTTATCACTTTCGAGTTTTGTAAGTATATCCACAAGAGCATTACCCATTCCAAGTACTTTTGCCATATTTTGATTTTTTAGTAAAATTTTTCGCAAATATATTGTTTATTTGCAAAAAACATATACTTTTGCACTCCTTTTTAAAGGGAAAGTTCATTAAAACATTAAAAATTCCTCTTTAGCTCAGCTGGTTAGAGCATCTGACTGTTAATCAGAGGGTCCTTGGTTCGAGTCCAAGAAGAGGAGCAAAAAGCCCGAATATTCGGGCTTTTTTGTTTATTGACTAT
>JAOZOC010000024.1:10327-14579 GCA_029933495.1 Bacteroidales bacterium | reverse complement strand
CTGGCCCTTCACCCCAAAAATTCTTATACTCCTCTGCATCATCTCCAAACATCTCGACGACACTGTTGGCTACAAAAACAATATACTCCCTGACATTTAACAGGGCTTTGCATTTCGGACAATGATATTTTAGATCCATAGCTTCACAATTTTTGAAATGGTACGGCAAATATATTAAATCCAGAGGCTGGAAATAAATATTATTTCATTAAATTCATAATATTTTAAGTTTTAGTTTACTTTTGTGTATCGTTAATAAATAATATGTTGTAACCAAATAGTAGCTATGATGTCTGCAATAAAAATATTCAAAAGAGGAATAAGCCTCTCCATTTTATTATTCGGATTTCTCTGTTCAGTGGGGCAGGTTAATGTTTATCACGTATCCGAATCAACTGACCTTAGTGGGAAGAAAGGCTTTTTTTATGCTCTTCCTCAAACAATTATCCGTGTTGATGTTACTGTTGTAAAGCACGAGCATCTGAAAGGTCCTTATGCTGAATATGCTGCAAAATATCTTGATCTTGAAGATGTTATAATGAATGATTATGATGAATATGAAATAACCGGCATTGAATTAAACACGATTGCCGTTCCCGATCCTTCTCAGTATTATTTCGCCGAGATTGATCCAAAAGCGGCTAAAGACGGTAAAGCAACACTTTTTTCATTAACAGAATCGGGTCTTGCAATGGGGTTTGATGGAACTGTTGATGCTGCATCAATAAAAGATATTTCGGGGAAAAGTGCTGACAACGGATCTGTTTATAATGATATATTCAAATATTTTGCCGAAACAAATCTTTATGAAAAAACAGACACAATCATAAGAAAAGTTGTTGTTGATACAGCTGTTATAGAAAAAAAATATTTTGAGCACAAATGGGTTGAGAAGTCAGACGAACAGAAAGCAATTGAGGCTGCCAATATGATCAGCAAGATCAGGGAGAACCGTTTTAATCTGCTAACAGGCTATCAGGAAGTGGCTTACGATGCCGGAAGTATAACCTATATGGATGAACAACTTAAGCAGATGGAATGGGATTATCTTACTTTGTTTATGGGCCTTTCGATAGACAAAACATATAAATATACCTTTACAGCCCTGCCAAAGGCTGATGCTGAAAGCACGCTGGTACCTGTTTTTTCATTTTCGGAGCGCAATGGTGTTGCAGGGGTGAACGCTTCAGGTGGAGAAAAGGTAAATGTTAAAATCGAAAAAACAGGTGATATCGGGCAATTATCAAACAAGGCTGCAGCGATGAATCAGGATGGTGCAGATGGTCAGGGCTTCTATTACAGAATTCCTGAGACAGCTATTGTAAGTCTAAAAGTGAGTAAGGATATAAAAGTTCAGAAAACCTGTGCCATCAGCCAGCTTGGTGTTATTGCCTCACTTCCTGCAAATGCATCGGTTGTTCAGTTTCATCCTGAGACAGGAGGTGTTAGGGCTGTTATTATTGAGTAGTTATTAAATTCCGGGGTAAACCGAAGTCTTCATTACAGGCGAAGTGAAAGAATCTTATAACAGATTGCTTCGCTTCGCTCGCAATGAACGTTAATTTATATCGCTTTTTTTAGATCCAAATCCTATCTGATAAGCATCATACTAATAGTACTGGTATTAGCTCCAGATGTCAGACGACAATAATATACACCTTCTGCAAGGTCTGTATCAACTGCATATGTTACATTGTAACTGCCAGCCTCCTGCGATTCGTTTACAATTGTTTTTACCTCTTTTCCATAAATATCAAATATTGACAGGTTAACAATGCCTGATTTATTCAAACTGTATCTGATTGTTACCTTTTCTTTAAAGGGGTTAGGATAAGCACTAACTGAGACGAAATCTGATTTTTGTTGATTATCTCCAATGCCGGTAAGCTGTGGAGTAATTCTTCCGTAATAGACATCCTGCTCACCGTTTAGAGTGCTTGCCCAGGCAAGGTGTGCGCTGCTCTCGTCGGAAACCATATCGAAGTAGTCACCCATTTTATTTTGGTTCGGCCAACCTACGTGCGGATCGAAAGCATCAGACAATCTTTCATTTACTGACCAGGTATCACCCTGATCAAGCGAATATGAATAATAAAGTGAAGACCAGTATATTCCGGGATTATCATCGCGTGTATCAAGCCATACCACATCAATTCGTCCGTTAGGTGCAACCGACATTGTGCCGAGCCACTGTACATTACTTGTTCCTAAGTCATCATTAATCTTTATCGGCTCTGTCCAGAAATTTCCACCATCTGTACTTTTAATAAACATCACATCTCCATCGTCAGAATTTGAGATTCGTTTAACAGATGCACAAACGTAAACATTGCCATGTCCGGGGCCACCTGATTTGTCAACATCAATCCATGCTTGTCCGAGCAATCCTGCAGGATTAACATTTGTCCATCCGGTAAGGTATCCATCAAGATTAATATATACAAAATTTTCCCATGAAGGAATGGTGCCTGAATTCATTGCATCAGTTGATTTTACGACAATCATATCACTATAACCACCTCCTCCAACTGTGAACAGGTTTCCATCTGCATCCACAGCAAGTGTTCCCCAGTACGGACTGCCATCTATTTCAGTACAATCTTCAAAACTCACTCCCTCGTCGACAGAGCGTGTGAAAAAACCCGGATTACAAATACTATAGGACTGATTCCAGTTTGCATAAATGTTTCCATCTCCTTCTCCTCCGGTTCCATCAATCCTCATCCATTGCTTATCACCACCCTGAGCAAATGCAGAATCAACCCATTCAATACCTCCAGCTTCGGTTTTATATACATCGCACCAGTAGTTGCCGTTGTCATCCTTTGTAAGGCTATTGTAATAAAATCTGCCTTCACTATCAGCATCAAGAACCGGATCGGAACGAAAAACGCCAGGATCAATAACGCCTGGGAAAGTCCAGGTTTCACCACCATCAAGTGTATATCCGTAACCAGCCTGACGAAAATTGCTGCTTACATTATCAAATTGTCTCCAGCCTATTGCCATTCTGTTAGGATTCGTTGGGTCAACTGCAATGGACGGTTCATTGCCCGCATCGCCGAGAATGTTTTCGCCATTTTCATTTATGTTAACCTGTGTCATAAAAAAGATGCTGTTTTCATAATGATATGCAGGAGAGGTTTCCCCTTTTGTATTCGGCATATATTTGTCACCAGGTGTCTCATGATGCATTAAATCTATTTTGTCTCTTGAGACTCCCTTTTGCCCAAAAGAAACATAGGTTGTCATTGTTAACAATCCAAACAATATAGTAATGCTACTCAGCCAGTTGTGATTTCCTTTTGTAATAAGTTTTTTCATAATTATTTTTACTTTAAAAAAATTAAAATAGAATATGTGATTTATATATTGGACAAATGTATGTGTTTTTTGGTTGTATGCGGTTGAAATATTGTTAATGGTTTGTCAGAAGTAAATATATGCCCAGGTTTCATTATTATAATACTTTTCTGATCTTAACAAGTTTCTCCAAAAGTTCTTCCAGAAGATTAAGTGGTAGCATATTAGCTCCATCAGAAAGGGCGTTTGCAGTATCGGGGTGCGTTTCAATGAAAAGTCCGTCAATACCAACTGCTATTCCTGCTTTGGCAATGGTTTCAATAAGTTCGGGTTGGCCACCTGTTACTCCTGATGATTGATTAGGCCTTTGAAGTGAGTGTGTGCAGTCCAGAATGACCGGAACACCAAGGTTTTGCATTGTCGGTATTCCACGATAATCAACTACTAGATCCTGATATCCAAAAGTAGTACCTCTTTCTGTAAGCATAATTTTGTTATTACCTGAGTCCAGAACCTTCTGAACGGCATACTTCATAGCCTCTGGTGATAAAAACTGCCCCTTTTTGATATTTATAACCTTACCGGTCTTTGCTGCAGCAACTAACAGATCTGTCTGCCGGCAGAGGAAAGCCGGGATTTGTAATATGTCAACAAATTCGGCTGCAAGTCTTGCCTCTTCAGGACTATGCACATCAGTAAGTACTGGGATATTTAGCTCGTCTCTGACATTTTTAATTGCCTCAAGCCCTTTGAGGTCGCCAATGCCGGTAAAAGAATCCAGCCGCGAACGGTTTGCCTTCTTGTATGAGGCTTTAAAAATGTATGGAATTTGCAGCTTGTCGGTAATAGCCATTATTTTTCGGGCTATCTCAAGTGGCATAGTCTCATTTTCCACAACGCAGGGACCTGCAATAAGAACAAGGGGCAAATTGTTGTCATGATTCATACT
>JAOZOC010000024.1:0-10317 GCA_029933495.1 Bacteroidales bacterium | reverse complement strand
ACCTGCAATTAGAAAAAAGTTACCGGAATTTTTATATCTTAACAATGGAATGTCAATCATAATGGTTTATTTTATTGAGCACAAATATACATTTATAATCTGATATTACTCCTCAAACTCAAATGTTTCCACAAGGGTTTTTAACGAACATATCCTTTTTTCCCAATCCCCGGATTTATATGTAAGCGTTTGAAGCAGGAATATCTCATCTGTATCAGGCCTTTTCAGATATACAATGATGCTGTATATTACCTTTTCTCCCTCTTCCAGCTCGAAAGAGAGCCAAAATCCGGGTTGGTAATCTATTGTGATATTTCCTGTTTCAAGAAGCCTGAATTCTGAAGACTTTTTCATCGATCTAATTTCATTTCTGAAATATATTGCCAACGAATCTTCAGACTTATAGCCACTAACCGACAATGATAACAATTTTGAATTGTCATTACCAATGTCGTATGCATTTGATCCGAATATTCCATAAATAGTATCGGAATAGACCTCCTGAATATCCCAGCTATATGGAAACGTAATCATAAATTTGTTTCCAGGATCTCCGATTGTTGTCAGGTCGCCAAAATCAGAATCGTCACTGCATTGGTTGTAACTGTCGGAAACCGGAATACCCTCAATAGTTTTATTGAAATTACAACCATTTAAAATTATAACAGCTAAAATACCAAAGAATAACAGTCTGTACATCTTTAATAGTTATATTTATTTTTCCAGATATATTTCAATCTTTTTCTAAATTCATTCTCTTTAGCATTGTTGCCAGGGTCATAAAATTTTGAGCCTTTAATTCTTTCAGGGAGAAACTCCAGATCAACAAAATTACCATCAAATTCGTGGGCATATTTATAACCCTTTCCATACCCAATATCTTTCATAAGGCCTGTGGGTGCATTTCTTATGTGAAGCGGGACAGGAAGGTCCCCGTTTTTTCTGACGGAATCCTGAGCCTTTTTAATAGCCATATATGAGGCATTGCTTTTGGGTGAGTTAGCAAGATAGATAGCTGTTTGCGACAGTATTATTCTGCTTTCGGGGTAACCAATCATATTTACCGACTGGAAACAGCTTTGAGCAAGTACCATTGCTGTTGGGTTGGCATTACCAATATCTTCCGAAGCAAGTATAACAAGACGTCGTGCTATAAATTTGGGGTCTTCACCAGCCTCGACCATGCGTGCCAGCCAGTAAACCGCTGCATTGGGGTCGCTACCACGTATTGACTTAATGAAAGCCGATATGATGTCGTAGTGCATCTCTCCGGACTTGTCGTAAATAGCAAGGTTTTTTTGAATAACCTTTTGGACCTTTTCGTTTGTTATTTTAATTTCCTTTTTGTCGTCACCTTCCGAATTGACCACCAGTTCAAGTGCATTCAGTAGCTTTCGTGCATCACCACCTGAAATCCGCAGTAAGGCTTCATCCTCTTCAATCTGAATTGTTATATGATAATCAATGGAAAGTTTTTTTACTCCCCTGTTTATGAGTTCAGTCAATTGTTCTCTGTTAAGGTCTTTCAGAATATAAACCTGGCATCGCGAGAGTAGGGGAGAGATAACCTCAAAAGAGGGATTTTCAGTCGTTGCTCCTATTAATGTAATAATTCCTTTTTCAACAGCACCGAGAAGTGAATCCTGCTGCGATTTGTTAAAACGGTGGATCTCATCTATAAAAAGAATTGCACCTCCCTCTATTTCGTTTGCTTTTGAAATAACCTCTCTAACATCCTTCACTCCAGAGCTTATAGCACTCAGTGTAAAAAATGGCCTGTTTAGCTGTTCTGAGATAATGAAAGCAAGAGTTGTTTTCCCTACACCCGGAGGCCCCCAGAATATCATAGACGGAATGTTCCCGGCTTCTATAGCCTTTCTGAGAATTGCATCTTTTCCTACAATGTGTTCCTGCCCGATATATTCATCAAGGGTTTTCGGACGAAGAATTTCAGCCAGGGGTGTGTTTTTAGTGTTCAATGCTTGTTATTATTGATTGTTGAGACAACGCATTCGTTGTCTTTTCTGTTTTATTATCCTTCCGCAAATACCAATAACCGTCATTAATATTTTTTATTAATGGATATCTTATTTCACCTCACCCTATCCCTCTCCTCAAGGAGAGGGAAGAAGCCGGGAGAGAGGATTAAGGTGAGGGGTTATATTGTATTCTGTAATTCAACTGACTACATTCGTAAGCTGACTGCTATGTTACAAATACTCATCCTTAAACCATCTCTTTGCAAAAGTAATCAGAAAAATTAAAAGTTAAATAATAAAAAAAGCCACCCTTTTGAGGTAGCTTTTATTTCATTATATCTTATTATAAAAGTTATACAACTTCTTTAACAAGTTCGGCAGCTTCCTGAAGGCTGATTGCCGAATGGACTTTCAATCCTGATTCGTCAATTATCTTTTTACCTTCTTCAGCGTTTGTACCCTGAAGTCTTACAATAATTGGAATTTCGATATTCCCGATTCTGTGATAAGCATCCACAACACCCTGTGCAACAGCATCGCATCTTACAATACCTCCAAATATATTAACAAGAAAAGCTTTTACAATGTGGTCTTTAATGATAATTCTGAAAGCTTCTTCAACTCGTTTTGAATCGGCAGCACCTCCAACATCAAGAAAGTTAGCCGGATCGCCACCAGAAAGTTTAATGATATCCATTGTTGCCATTGCAAGACCTGCACCGTTAACCATACAGCCAACATTTCCGTTAAGCTTAACATAATTAAGGTCGAATTTGCCAGCTTCAACTTCCATTGAATCTTCTTCGTTAAAGTCACGCATAGCCATAATATCCGGATGACGATACAAAGCGCTGTTATCGATAACAACCTTTGCGTCAGCAGCAAATACTCTGTCGTCCGCAGCTTTGATTACCGGATTTATCTCAAACAAAGTGGCATCAATACTTGTGTAAGCTTTGTATAAGACTGCAACAAATTTTGTCATCTCCTTAAAAGCTTTACCACTTAATCCCAGATTAAAGGCTACTCTTCTTGTCTGGAAGGGCATAATTCCAACTTTAGGATCAATTTCTTCTGTGAAAATTTCATCAGGAGTCTCTTCTGCAACCTGCTCAATGTTCATTCCTCCTCTCGGTGAGTACATTATCATATTTCTACCTGTTTGCCTGTTGAGCAAGATAGACATATAAAACTCAAATGTTTCCGATTCACCCGGATAGTAGATATTCTCTTCTATGAGGAGTTTCCTGACCAGCTTACCTTCTTTACTCGTTTGAGGTGTTACAAGGTGCATTCCGATAATATCTCCTGCAGATTTAAAAACATCATCGAGTGATTTTGCAATTTTTACTCCACCGCCTTTACCGCGGCCACCGGCGTGAATCTGAGCTTTGATAGCCCATTTATCTGTTCCAGTACTTTTTTGTAATTGTTTTGCTGCCTCAACAGCTTCTTCGCGTGAAAAGGCAATTTTTCCTTCGGGAACTGGTACCCCGAATTTTTTTAACAATGATTTCCCCTGATATTCGTGTAAATTCATTGTGCTTCGATTTATGGATTAATACTAATTTTTAATATGCTATTTCTGTCTTATTTTGCAGGCTCAACTTCTAATAGTTCGATGTCGAAAATAAGAACGCTGTTCGGTGGAATATTACTACCCCTTGGAGGATTTGCTCCATAAGCCAGTCCGGGTGGAATAAAAAGTTGCCATTTCGAGCCGGCAGGCATCAATTGAAGAGCTTCTGTCCATCCTCTAATAACTCCATTCACAGTGAAGCTGGCAGGATTACCATCTTTAGTACCATCGAATTCAGTACCGTCAATGAGTGTTCCTTTGTAATAAACCTTAACTTTGTCTGTTGCTTTTGGTATTGCTCCGCTTCCTTCATTGATAATCTTGTACTGAAGTCCACTTTCAGTTGCTTTTATGCCCTCTTTTTTTGCATTGGCAGCCAGGAAATCAGCGGTTTCCTTTTCACTCTTCTCAGCCTGAACTTTTTTAACTTTTTCGATATACGCCATAATAATTGGTTGGGCATTTTCTTTAGTAATCAACACCGGTACATCATTAAAAACATCGTTAAAAGCTTTGCCAACAGCTTCCGGATTAATTTCTTCAAAGCCCATTTGCTTTATACTCATTGCAACATCAACACCAATAGCATAGCTAACACTGTCAACTTCAGTAACTATTCCTACATTTTTTGTTGAAGAGCTGTTTTGATTACAAGCCGTAAAGGCAAGTGTAACTGCAATTATGATTGCAAATCCTGATACAATTTTCTTTAAATTCATTTTTTTAATTTATTTATTACGTTATTTAATTATTTTATTTTAATTCTATAAGTTCTACATCATAGACCAGCGTTGCTTTTGCCGGGATTTTATCTCCATCGCCAACCAGTCCGAAAGCAAGGTGCGAAGGTATAATAAATTTTACTCTGTCGCCTACCCTTAATAATAAAATTCCTTCTTCAAGCCCGCTTTCAACTCCTCCCTGTCCAATTCTGAACTCTTTAGGCCCTTTTAAGTCAGAAGAGTAAAGGTTGTCTCCTGTAAGTAATCCAACTTTATAATTTAGTACTGCAACTTTATCTTTCTTTGCTTTTTCTCCGTCACCATTTTTGTAAATCAAATATCTGAGCCCTGTTCCCGTTTCAGTCATTTGCCAGTTATGACGGCGTGTGTAGTCGTTAATTCTCTCATCCTCAGTTTTTACAAGTTTCCTGTTTGCTTTTACTAAAGCTTCCTTTACTCCTTTATTATTCTGGTTCTTTTTTTTCTCCTTATTTCCATCACAGGAGATTGTCAGGAAAAAAAGTAATAATACCGGAATTATTGAAAAAGTCTTTATTCTAATACTGCTCAGAATCATTTTTAAATATAATTGTACAAAGGAACGCTAAATGGATGTGTTGATTATAATATTTAACATTATTTAACCTGATAGTTTATCTATATAGCTATTTAAAAGATTCTCAAATATTTCTAGAGTATCTTTCATAGGGATAAATGAGTCACCACCAGCAGCATTTTTATGTCCTCCTCCTTCATAATGCCTTCTGGCAAATGTGTTGACTTCAAAAGTATCTGTTGAACGGAATGAAATTCGTATCTTATCTTCTCTTTCCGTAAAAAGTGCGGCAAATTTGATTCCTTTGATGCCAAGTGCGTAGTTTACAACTCCTTCGGTGTCGCCTGTCTTGTAATTAAACCTGTCGAGCTCTTCCTTTGTTAGCCAGATATATGCTGTGTGATATTTGGGTAAGACAACCAGCTTGTCACTAAGGCAGTATCCCAGCAGACGCAATCTACTTTCAGAAAAAGTATCGTAAATCAGTTTGTGTATTTTTACACCGTCAATGCCGTTTTTGAAAAGTTCTGCAACAATCCTGAATGTCTTTTCGGAGTTGCAGGAGTAGCTGAATGAACCAGTATCTGTCATTATGCCGACATAGATGCACTCGGAAATGGTTTTGTTAATCAACTTTGGATTTAGCTCCGCCATCATATCAAAAATCAATTCTGAAGTTGAAGAGGTCTCGGTTGTGGAAAAAGAGAAGTCGTAAGCTGTAAGGTCCGGATTTATGTGATGGTCAATCATTATCTTTACCCCTTCTGCATTTATAAATGCTTCTTTCATTTCTCCGGTTCGTGATGGCGCGTTGTGGTCGAGGCTGAAAATGATGTCAGCTTCTTTCAGGATTTTTTCCGACTGCTTTTTATCTTTGTCATAGACCAGAATGCTTTCTTCTCCCGGAATCCAGGCCAGGAAATCGGGATATATGTTTGGTACGATAACAACAGCTTTGTGTCCATAAGCATTCAGGAAATGATACAGCCCGAGTGATGAGCCTACAGAATCACCGTCGGGGTTTGAGTGCGAAATTATTGCAATGCTCTTTCTCGGTGAAAGTATATCTGTTAATGCTGAAAAATCTAAAATCATAAATAATTGTCATTTTGAAAATAAGGCGCAAAAGTAAGGTAATTTTTGATTTGTTTTTTTTTGTGTATTACAAATGTCTATTATGTCGCATTCTTTTATAAAATGATTATGACCTATCCGTCCCCGGCTGAATGGGTCAGCTGAGCGGATGTAATAAAGGACGAAAAAAAATGCTTATGATAGTATATAATTTCATAGTTTTACCAATTGTTAGTTGTACTATGTTAAAATATTGTTACGGTATGTTTATTCATAAATTAATAAAAACAGGAATTGTATTTTTAGGTTTAATATGCATCTCAATACCAGGCAAACCTCAGGCGTTACCTATTTGCATTGATGGACTCTATGGTGACTGGGAAAATGCATTTTTATTTCAGGAGGACGAACAGCTTATAGGTGAAGATATAGATTTTTTGAAATTTACAGTTACGAATGATAATGATTTTCTGTTTATTAAAATTGACTTTAGTACTGAAATTGACCTAACAGACAATAATGAAATTTATCTGGACATTGATACAGATAATAACCTTAGTACAGGTTGGCAGATAAATGGAATTGGATCGGAGATGGATTGGAATTTTGGCCAAAAGTACGGATATTTGAATGAAGGAAGCACCTGGGAGTATATTAGTTTTTCTGATATTCAGTTGAGAGTTTTGCCAACTATAACCAGTACCTCCTTCGAAATAGCAATAGGACGGCATATAAAACCTAATGGTAATGATTACCTTTTTACAAGTGATACAATCAAGTTGTGTTTTGCCAATTATATTACAAATGGCGATATCATTCCCAATGAAGGAGAGCTGTTTACTTATATTTTCGATAATTCAAATGTTGAGCCTCCTGATCCCATTCTTCTTCAGAAAGATGATGATGACCTTGTGCGACTGATGTCATATAATATAAAAAATGATTTTGTTAATAATATTGGCGGATTGGATGATCCGGAACGCCTCCCCGGCCTTTCAAGAATATTTACAGCCATAGCACCTGACATTATAACGATTAATGAATGCTGGAATACAACAGCAACAACAGCTAAAAATTTCCTGGATACAAATCTCCCAACCGGGAATGCAAATGGCTGGTACTCTGTTAAGCAGGATGGCGCAAATATTATTGCATCGAAATATCCAATTGTTCAAAGCTGGCTTGTTTATCCTGGAAAGCGGATAACAGCTTGTTTAGTTGAGCTTCCTGAAATTTATAAACACGATATATTGGTTGTGGGGGCGCATTTTAGTTGTTGTGATAATGATATAGGGCGGCAATTGGAAGCTGATGCTTTTGTTTCGTTTATGCTGGATGCCAAAACAACCGGAGGTGATATTGATTTACCTCAGAACACACCATTTGTACTTATGGGTGATTTAAACCTTGTGGGACTTTCTCAGCAATTAACAACCCTGATATCAGGAGATATTCAGAATACTGCTACTTTTGGATCAGGTGGGCCACCCGATTGGGATAATAGCGATATAGAGGACTTAATTTCGCGCCAGACAGATAAACGAATGGCATATACGTGGCGAAATGACGAGGGTTCATATCCGCCTGGCAGACTTGATTATATGATTTTTTCCAATAGTGTAACGGAGGTTGAAAAGGCATTTACACTCCAAACAGAAGTGATGACGCAGGGAAGACTTGATCAGTATGGACTTGCAGAATATGATACAAGAAATTCTTCCGATCATTTTCCAAAAGTAGCCGATTTTATTCTTGAAAAATCATTGAGCATAGAAACTCTTAATAGCCCGGATTCCAAATTAAAAATTTATCCAAATCCTGCTACTAACTGGCTAGAAGTTAAATTTTTTGCAAATTTGATAACAGCAGGGGCAACTATTTGTGTGGTTGATATTTATGGTGATAAAGTATTTGAATCTACTGTTCCTGCTACAAAGCACAGTGTGAGGATTGATGTCCGGAATTGGGCAAAAGGGCTCTATTTTATACGGCTGTCAGTGCAAGGAGGTAACATAGCAAATGCTAAGGTTATAGTGGAATAATTGGGCTCTGGCTAATATAGATATTCTTCACTCAATTTGTAATAATTCCAATGAATCAAACCAAAGTTTGTCTTTGCCAACGTAATAAACCCTGAATTCAATGTTTTTTTGGATTGAGTCAATTTCAAATGTTATTTCAAAAGGATGATAGTTTAAAGTATCAGGAAAATCTGATTGTTGAATCTTATGCTTTGCCAGTACTGTTTTGCCATAATCAGAGGTTGCATCAAGAAAAGCTATTTTTTTGCTATCAGTATTTATGGATGAACGAAGATTAAAGGTTACCCGGTATTTTCCCCTGTTTAAATCAATGAAAGGTCCATAAACCAAATATCTGTACCTTGATGATGAATCAACTTCGATGACTAACCTGCTTTGGGAGTTTTTGTCTGGAATAATTTTTTTTGATGCTGATCTCAGTTCTTTGGAAGTGTATAATTTATGAACTTTAACAACTTTATATTCACACAAGGTAGCTCCGCCAAGTTTAAAAGGTTTGTGTACTTTCTGAAGGTTGTATCCGTATTGGATAATGTCTTCAGGAAAGTTGTCGAGCCATAAATCTTTAATAATGTATAAATCGGGCTGCCTGAAAACGGAATCAGCCATTTTTATGTTTCTAACATATGATTTGTCATTTGGAGTGACTGTAATTTTGTCGGGAGCAGCAATCGCAGTGATGTAAGAGTTCCAGTATTCGGAGATGATTCCGGCCTTTCCCAGTTTTCTGAACTCTTTCATATACTCAAATTTTGACTTTTGCCTTTCGGGATAATAAATGTGAACAGTAGAACTCAATAATCCGGTAATGGCCGTGAGTATCAACAGTATATTTATGCTAAATTTTTGTTTTCCAGTGAACTTGTCGCTTATCAGAAGGATGGCTAGTACAAGAGAAATGTAAGCGAGTACAAAATAGCGCCTCGAAACACCGTTCCTGAATACCCAGTAAGATACCAGTATTGCCATAATTGAAAGAATAGCCTGAGTCAGGAAAACCCAAAACCATTTGTTAGAAGTAATTGAGTGCCTTTTTTTTATTGCGAAACAGGTAATTGTGAAAAGTGCAATAACAGATAGCCATCCAAAGAGCCCGAGAAAAATATTGCTTTCATAATTAAATGTCAGAATGTCAATGATTTGGGATAATATAGCTTTAATTGTCAAAAAAACTGTATCTAAATCGTTGAACATCTGTTTGGTATATCTTATGTCCTGATCTGCATGACTTTTTGCATACTTAATAAAAATGTATCCAGCCAACATCCAGAAAAGAGTAATGTAAAGAGCAGGCTCTTTAAAAATGTTTCTCATTTTAAACCGGAATAGTAGTCTGTTATTATAATCCCGGAAATAGTTGAAAAGTGCAAGAGCAACTAAAAGAAAAACGGAAATGATTGTCAGGTCTGAAACCCACATCGAAATAATAAGGGTTATGGATATTAGTGATATCAACACAATTTTTTTAAATGCAGATTGTGAAGGATTGATTTTGTTGAAAATATAAATAGCGATTGCCAGCAGACTCATCTGAACACCAAAAGGCTGGGCAATCATTAGAAAATCAAGAAAGTTAACAGGAGGGAAGAACCAGAAAAGGGCTAGTATTAGTTTTGTACCTCTGTTTATGAAAAGGGAAGAAATAGAAAAATATCCGGCAATAAGTATCAAATAGTTTGTAATGGAGACAGCCCATGCAGCGTTTAAACCTGTAAGTTTCATTACCAGATGGCTAAGTAGGGGAACAAAACTCCCCAATCTGTCCTGACCCCAAAAATAGAGGTCATGAGGAAATCTGAAATTTGCTGTCATTAAAATATGTATGGCGTGGTCGGGATTCAGAAAATAGTAATAAACAGCCGAAAAATGAATGAAAGAGCCTGTTATTATTAAAAGCAGAAAGCCATTGAAGGCGATATTTCCTAATTTATCTGTAGTGCTCAAAGATGTAATTTTGTGGGTAAAAGTAAATAATCTATCTTAAATTTCTTATTTGTATCTCCGACTTAACATCAAAGGTATTATTAAATGAGTAATTTTGTAGTACAATTAAGCAGAAATTATTAAACTTATTAAAAAACTATGACAAAGATAAAAGCATTATTCCGGGCTGCCCTAATTATTACTCTTTCCTTATGGATTTCCGGTACTGCAAAATCCCAGGACTCATTAAGATGGTTGCTGGCAGATAACAGCAGTATTAGGTGGGAGGTTAAAGAAAAAGATTCGCATATTGACCATATTGAAATGAGTGGATTTTTTATTTCAACAATCGTTCATTATGGAGTAGAAGCTGGGAAACTAAAACAAAATGTGCATCTTGTCTTTCCGATGTTAAGGACAATTCCAAATGACACTCATGCCA
>JAOZOC010000386.1 GCA_029933495.1 Bacteroidales bacterium | reverse complement strand
CCATTAAAATGTCAAGCAATCTGCTTGATGATGATATTTGTAATTGGAACAATATAACAGGGGGATATAATAAAACAATTCATGTGGATTACAGGTTTATGACTTTTGATAATTTTAGAAACTTGTGGGTTTGCTCTGACGGAGGTATTTATTGTACAACAATTACAAATGACCCCTTACATCACTGGTTAAGAAAAAATAACGGACTAGGTATAGCTACGGTTTATAATGTTGCGACATCCGAATTGGACAGAAATATTGTATTAAGCGGTCAACATGACGATGGAACAAATATCTACAAACCAATTAGTAACAATGATTGGTCTGAAAGATGGGTTTATGGAGGTGACGGTTTTAAACCTTATTGTGATTTTACCGACGAAAATATTATGTATGGTTCTAAACAGTGTTGTATCCTTGGAAGGTCAACGGACTTTGGAAACACATTTAGTTATTTTACATCTCCAGTATGGGGTACATGGCATACAAATTACACGAACGATTTTGCGGACCCTTCAGTATTATATGCATCCGGCACTTCATATCCCAGAAAAGAAGCTTTATGGAATGAGATTAAATGGGGTATTAAAAAATATGAAAATGGCAGTTGGGAAAGGATTGAAAAATTTGAAGACCAATTCTCCTTCATTTCAAATACACAATACGCTGACCCTTCAGTCTGGATTATTAAAACTACACCCGCTAATCCAGATTACATTTATGTGGTTTGGAGAGGAAACAAAGATACAGAGCATAACAAACACTTATTAAAGTCAACCGTTGGTGGAGGACAAGGACCAAATGATTGGAAAGACATTGGCGAATCACCGGATGGGGAAACTATGAATGATATTGCTATTGATCAAGATAATCCAGATCATATTTATGTTGCATCAAGTAAATGGCATGATTCTCATGTTTATTCGGTAATTACTTCCGATCCTGATAATATAGAATGGGAGGTAGTGAAAGGTAAAACTTTCAATTGTTATATCAGTGCCATTGAATACGATCAGGAAAGTACAAACCATACTATTTATCTTGGTACCGATATGGGCCTTTTCTATACAAACGACGAACTGGAAGATTGGGTAAATGTAACCGGTGAAATTCCTAACACACAAATTCGTGATCTGGAGATTAATTACAACAAACACACTCTTACTGCCGGAACATTTGGAAGAGGTGTATGGGAAGCCGACTTGCCCGGTTGCGAATACTCAAATGATCCCATAGTTATTACTGAAGATGAAACTTGGGATACAGATGCCATAAAGTATTCCGATGTAATAATTGAAGATGGTGCCACTCTTACCATACAGGCAACTATCAGATTTGTACCGGATGCAACTCTTATTGTTAAGCAGGGCGGCTTACTTGGTATGGATGGTGGCATTCTTACAAATGCCTGTAACGGATTGTGGCAGGGTGTTGAAGTTTGGGGCGATGCTACACATCCAAGCTATTTGCCTTACCAGGGTCAGGTAACCTTGCGGAATGCAGTTATAAAAAATGCAGTTACAGGTATTAAAACCGTGAAAATAATCCATGATGAAGAAAAAGGTGATTATCCCGACCTAAAACACTCAGGAGGTATTGTAAAAGCCCTGAATTCAAGCTTCATTAATAACGCAACTGCCGTGAGTTTTTATAAATATCCTGAAGCAGGACTTTCATACACAAGTGCCAGCTATTTTACCGGTTGCAACTTTATTACCAACAATTTATTATATACTGATTATGGAGAACCCGTTTATATAAAAATGAGCAGTATAAATACTGTTCGTTTTAACTATTGCGAATTTGATAACCAGTCCTCAAATTATCAATATGGTACGGGTATCTATAGCTTCGACTCCAAATTCTTTATCCAGGGGCATCAAATCGGATTGTTCCAAAACCTAAACTTCGGTGTATATGCTATTGCTTCAGGTAGCGAATACTATGCAGACATCCAACATACTACTTTTGACGATAACTTTCAAGGTGTTTATCTCGGAGCTATGAGCAATGCTAAAATCATGTATAACGAATTTAATATCAACGGTAATAATGATCAGTATTGTCTCTATCTTGACTATTCAACCGGTTATAAAGTGGAAGAAAACAGTTTTTCATCTTCAAATAACTATGCAGGATCGGGAATTATCATTAATAGCTCCGGTGAACCCCAAAACGAAATCTACAACAACTATTTCGAGCACTTTTTCATAGCTACAAATGCACAGAATTGTAATAGAAGTTCAAATGAAGAAAATGGTTTAAAAATCAAATGCAACGATTATTATTTGAACAGGCAGGATATACTGGTTAGTATGGTTGAGGGATGCTCGAATCCCGGTATTTCAATAAACCAGGGGGCTTCGGGAGGAACGGATATGCATGCAGGGAACACTTTTAGCTGGAACTTTCAGCCGTTTGGTTCAGAATATAGCGACTATGATAATTTGGAACAAAGCCCGATTATCTATTATCATCATAAAGCAGCACCTAATGGAGAACATATTTTGCCACAATATTATACTACTTTTAGTATTGATTTAATAGAGCAACCTCATTATTATTATAAGGATTTGAGTTGCCCACCAAGTGAAACCGGAGGTGGCGGTGGAGGTTCTGACGATGGCATACGAAGCAGTATGGCAAGCTACGAAAGCAAAGCTGACAGCACTAATGACATATTAACCTCATTGGTTGATGGAGGTAATTCCGATGTGCTTGAACAGCAGGTGTTACAATCAATGCCACCTGAGGCTTATGACCTATATATGAGCCTAATGGGTAAATCGCCATACCTGTCCGATTCGGTCATGATGGCTGCAATTGAGAAAGAGAATGTTTTGCCTAATGTTTTGTTAAAAGATATTCTTGTTGCCAACCCTCAGGCAGCAAAATCGGATGAGGTTATGCAAAAAGTTGACGAAAAAGCAAATCCAATGACCGATGATATGAAAGCCGAGATTCTATTGGGTAAATATATTGTTGCAGCCAAAGAAAAGCTCGAAGCACAGGTTGACTGGTACAAACACGCCAGGGCTATGGCATTAAACAGGCTAAAGCAATATTATCTGTCCGATACGCTTAACCCTTATGCAATTGACAGTTTGATTATGCTTTTGCAAAACGAAAACGGATTAACAGAAAAATATGAACTTACATTTTCCTATATACAAAAAGGAAACTGGGCTGGCACTGAAAGTACGGTTAACGGCATTCCGGCACAATATGTTTTGAATCAACAACAGCAGGATTACTATTACGATTTCAATACGTTTTTCGATGTATTGAAACAGCTTCACCAGGCCGATACTACTTATGAGGGATTAACTGATGATCAGGTTAATACTCTTATGGATTTAGCTGACAATTCGCATTATAGGGCAGGTGCGTATGCGCGTAACATACTTATGTATCTTGATAAATATGCATACATACCACCAATAATTCTACCGGATACAAGTATGAAATCAAGCCGTGCTTTCGATATTCAGAAACCGGTTAAAGAATCATATCCAAGCATCAAACTCTATCCTAATCCTGCTTACAATTATGTGGTTGTTGAATTGTTAAAGGGTAATATTGAGGGTGCAGAGGTTGAGATTATTGATAACAACGGAAGAAAGGTTCGTTCGGTTAAAATGTCAGGCAAGACACAGCATATAGTAATACCACTAACAGGAATATCAAAAGGATTATATTTGATAAAAGTTATTTATGAGGGTATTATTCTCGACACCGAAAAACTGACAATATTGAATTAACTAAACTTTGCAACCGAATTCTAAAGTTCGGTTGCTTTTTTCTTTATTTTTGCATTATGAAAAGCTTTGTTTTTACATTACTGATATTTTCAACGTTATTAATTACAGGACAGGAACCTATATATTTCAATAATATTTACAATAATAATGGTTTCAATACAACAGGGTATTCAATAATTGATAATGGTACCG
>JAOZOC010000385.1:281-3964 GCA_029933495.1 Bacteroidales bacterium | reverse complement strand
GATGCTCAAAAAAACCTTGGAGCTTCAAATTACGGAATGTATGCCGGTGACGGTAATGCAGACAGAACAATAAGCGAAACCGACAGAACTTCCGTCTGGAATACCGATGCCGGAAAGTCTGGATACCTGAACGGTGATTATAATATGGATACACAGGAGGATAACCCCGATAAAAATTCATTCTGGTTTATCAATTTTGGAAAGAGTTGTCAGGTGCCTTTAAGTAAGTAAGGCTTTCCATCTAATACAACCCTTCTCTCTTAACTTTCAGTCCCTCATCAGTTAGGTACTCCTCAAAGTCCATGTATTTATCAATCATACCTTTGGGGCCGATCTCTATTACCCGGTTACATACACTACGGATAAACTCGTGGTCGTGGGATGCCATCAATACCTGTCCGGGATATTTTTTCATATTGTTATTATATGCCTGTATTGACTCCATATCGAGATGATTCGTCGGATGATCAAGTATCAGGAAATTTGGATGTTCGAGCATCATTCTTGCAATCATACAACGCATCTTCTCCCCTCCTGACAGAACACTCGTTTTCTTTTGAAGATCATCACCCGAAAAGAGCATCTTTCCGAGATATCCTCTGAGAAATTGCTCGTCTGTGTTATCGGAATATTGTGCTATCCAGTCAATTAAAGTAAGGTTCTTCTGAAAGTAGGCTGAGTTATCCATTGGGAGATAAGCACTACTAATAGTAACTCCCCAGGTGTAACTGCCGCTTTTAGCCTCTTCTTCACCGGCAATAATCCGAAACAAAGTTGTCATAGCACGACTATCTTTCGACAGAAGGACAATCTTGTCATTTTTGCTTACTGTAAAAGATATATTTTTAAATAAAAGTTCACCATTTGCTTCTGCACTGATGTTTTCAATCTCCAGGATATTGTTCCCCGCCTGACGTTCAGGCTGAAAAATAATACCCGGATATCGCCGTGTTGATGGCTCTATATCATCCACTTTTAATTTTTCCAGCATCTTCTTGCGGCTGGTAGTCTGCTTTGATTTGGCCACATTGGCACTAAAGCGCTGGATAAAAGTCAACAACTCCTTTCTTTTCTCATCTGCCTTTTTGTTAGCAGCAGTTCTCTGCCTCAAAGCCAGTTGGCTCGACTCATACCAAAAAGTATAGTTCCCTGAGAACATACGTACTTTTCCAAAGTCAATATCAACAATATCTGTACACACATTATCAAGGAAGTGCCTGTCGTGGGAGACCACAATAACGGTATTTTCAAAATTGGCGAGATAGTTTTCGAGCCACAGAACAGTTTCGAGGTCAAGGTCGTTTGTAGGTTCATCCAAAAGCAGATTATCAGGATTTCCGAACAGTGCCTGTGCCAGAAGTACTCTTACTTTCTCTTTTCCGCTTAACTCTTTCATCTGCCTAAAATGCAAGGCTTCCTTAACTCCGAGTCCGCTCAACAGTTCGGCGGCATCACTTTCTGACGTCCAGCCGCCCATTTCGGCATATTCATCTTCCAGTTTACCTGCCAGCATTCCGTCCTCCTCCGAAAAATCAGGTTTTGCATAAAGGGCATCCTTCTTTTTTGCCAGTTCCCACATCTCCCTGTGTCCCATCAGAACCGTTTCCAGAACCTGGTGTTCATCAAATTTATAGTGATCCTGCTCTAATACCGAAAGTCGTTCACCAGAACCAACGCTGATTGTTCCCCTGGTAGCATCCATTTCTCCTGAAATAATTTTCAGAATAGTAGATTTACCTGCGCCATTGGCACCAATAACTCCGTAGCAATTGCCGGCAGTAAATTTTAGATTGACATCAGAGAAAAGGGGCTTTTTCCCGAATTGTATTGTAAGATTTGAAACAGTAATCATATATTATAATTTACGAAATTTTTAAGGGCGGCAAAAGTAGTATTATTTTGGTTTAGTTTTGTGTCAAAATATTTAATAATGCCAAAGCCTTATAACACAAAGCTTTCAAAGGTTTTTCTATTAGGATAATTAGCCAAATTAATTATTATTAGAGATATTTTGATTGACTTATGTCAGAAAAAAGTAAATTTGTATAAATTTTTCAGAAATGATAACAAAAGAAAAATTAATAAAACACATAAACAAATTTCCATCGGAATTGTCAATTGATGAATTGATTGACAGACTTGTTTTTATAGAAAAACTTGAAAGGAGGATTGAACAGTCAAAAAACAATGAGACAATAACCGATCAGGAATTGGAAAATGAAATGAAAGAATGGTTCAAATAAGATGGTTAGAAGAAGCAAAGACTGATCTGAAGGAAACTATCGGATAATCTACAGAATTGTTAACGAAAATAGAATTGACATATTATTGATTCATCATGGTGCAAAAGACTTGAAAAGGCACTTAACAATATAAATATCTCAGCATTTCAAGCTGTGTTTTATTACTAAAAAACTTAATTAAAATTTGAACATAACTGTTCTTTTTGTGTTTATTCTGCATAAAAAAATAACAAATAGTATCCTATGTTTTCAAAAGATAATCGAATAAAAGGAGTTGTATTTGCTTCAATAACAGCATTTATGTGGGGTTTTCTTGCCATTGCCCTTAAAGTTGCTTCGGGCATTATGGACCCTGTAACAATTGTATGGTTTAGGTTTGTAGTGGCATTTTCCATATTGTTTGCATACTACGCAATAAAAAATCCGTCAGCCCTGAAAATTCTCTACTCCCCTCCTATCTTTCTTGTGGTTGCTTCAATTGCAATTGGAATTAATTATATTGCCTTTTTATACGGGCTTGAACTGACAACCCCAAGTACTGCCCAGGTAATAATTCAAATTGGACCTATTTTCCTGGGAGTTGTCGGACTGATATTCTTTAAAGAAAAAATCAGCCTGCGACAGGGAATTGGATTTATGATTGCAGGTGTGGGGCTGTTTATCTTTTATAAGGACAGCCTTGCAAAAATTACTGGTGAAGAAGCACTGTTTAATATGGGGATACTTTGGGTAGTTGTAGCTGCAATGGCCTGGGTAATATATGCAGCATTTCAGAAAATTTTGGTTAATACCTATCCTGCTCAGCAACTAAACCTGTTTATTTTTATGCTTCCCATCTTTCTCTTCCTTCCGTTTATTCATCCATCACAATTCATTGGCCTTACAACCGCCAACTGGTTATTATTGATATATCTCGGATTAAATACTCTTATTGCCTACGGTTCGCTGGCACTTGCATTTAAGTACATAGAAGCCAATAAGATTAGTATTATCGTTACGATGAACCCCATAATCACATTTATTATTATGGGGCTAATGGCTTATTTTGAAGTAACATGGATAGAGCCGGAAATTTTGACTACAAAAGGAATTGTTGCAGCAATGCTTGTTATTGGAGGAGCAATAATGGCAGTTGCTTTTGCAAAATCGTCAAAGAAAAAGGAAATTTCGGAACTGATTCCACTACCGAAGATTGAAGATAACGGGCTGCAATAACATATCGGTTGCCATCCCGAAGCATGAGGAAAATCATATCATTTCTGTGATAAAAATAAAAAGCTCCAGGTTGGCCTAAAGCACAATCCAGCGTTAAAATCCGGAGCAGCACGGAATGTTTTCTGTATTTGGGTTTTATAATCTGTTATTATTTTGAGTTTTAAGATTTATGTTTTATGCTTTTTTCGTACTTTAGCACCTGATTAATATTCAGTACAATGATTA
>JAOZOC010000385.1:0-271 GCA_029933495.1 Bacteroidales bacterium | reverse complement strand
CACAATCCAACGTTAAAATTCAAAACAGTGCGGTATAAAATATTGTGTCTTAATTATTCAATTTTATTTTACGTATTTTAGCACCTGATTAATATTCAGTGCTATGCTTATACTTAACAAAGACGACATTCTGAAATCTGTCACTTTTGATGAGCTGTTAAAAGCTGTTGAAGAGACTTTTATCATTCAGGAAGAAGGAGATTTTCTGATGCCTGACAGGTCGCACATCGACTACAATGAAAATATTTTACTACTAATGCCTGCTTTTGCC
>JAOZOC010000384.1 GCA_029933495.1 Bacteroidales bacterium | reverse complement strand
TTTCAGCAATGCCGGCTGGTTAAAGAAATACCAATATATATGATTTATTCAGTGCAAAGGGTGATTTTAATTTTCTCTGGACATCCTCATTCAATGGCTCAACTAGTTGGGCCTGGGTTTTGTTGAACTCAGAGGCAGGAATTTCAAGATATAATTACAGTACACAGTTTGGTTTCTCTGTCAGATGTTTAAAGGATTAAGCATATTTACATAACACACTAACATATAATATGAAAATAATGAAAACAAAAAACTATCTGTTAACCATACTTGCAACTTTTTTGATATTACCTGTACTTTCTTTAGCTCAGGGTGTTGCAATAAATGATGATGACACGGAAGCTGACCCTTCTGCAATGCTCGAAATAAAATCAAACACCAAAGGGCTTCTGATTCCAAGAATGACACAAGAAGAAATTGAGGCTATCGTAAACCCGGCAAACGGATTGATGGTTTTCAGTATAACAGATAACAGCATTTACGCATTTATTGATACTGAAGGTATCTGGAAAATGATTTTATACGGTACAGGAACAATTACTCCAATACCACAGATTTATAACCCTGCAACAGGGAGGACTTGGATGGATCGTAATCTGGGTGCTTCATAAGTGGCTACAAGCAGTACAGATGCCGCAGCTTACGGTGATCTGTACCAGTGGGGCCGTGCTGCCGACGGACACGAAGGTCGTACAAGTCCTATAACTTCAACTATCGCCACAACAGCAGAACCCAATCTTGGTAATTTATGGGATGGTTTGTTTATAACAGAAGTCAGCAGTCCTTACGATTGGCTTACACCTCAGAATAATTCATTGTGGCAGGGAGTAGGCGGTATCAACAACCCTTGTCCTACCGGTTTTCGCCTACCTACAGATACAGAATGGGAAGCAGAAAGACAGAGTTGGTCATCCAATGATGCGGATGGTGCTTATAGTTCTCCACTAAAATTGACTCTAGCAGGTTATCGTTATCGCATAGCTGGTGAGCTTGATAACGTTGGCACTGACGGCTCATATTGGGCTAGTACGATTAGTGGTTCCAACAACACCCTTGATTTGGGGTTTAGTAGCAGCTATGCTGGCATTTATCCTAACAATCGGTCACTTGCTCTAAGTGTTCGTTGCATTAAGGATTAACTAATTGGACAATGAATAAATTATGACTTAAGAAAAAAAATAGAATTTATTATAACTTATAATAAACAAAATGAGAACAAATAGTTACCAATCATCTCTAAAAGGTAAAAGGCTTTTCAACGTAGCAATAAAACCGCTAAGTAGTTTAATAGTAATATTGCTATTGCTGCCAATACTAACCTTTTCACAAGTAGCCATAAACGAAGATGACACAGAAGCAGAACCAAGTGCAATGCTTGATATTAAGAGTACTGATAAAGGAATGCTAATACCCCGGATGACAGTGACTCAAAGAGATTCGATTAGTTTCCCTGCCAACGGGTTAATGGTTTATATAACTGATGATAGCACCTTTTCCTATTTTAATGGTTTTGTGTGGAAAAATTTGCTGGAAAGTTCTGATAGTCAAATTGAGGAATGGCAGTTACCAACACTATTAAATGGTATCAGCAACTATGGTGGAGACTATAGTGAAGCCGGATATTATAAAGACAGAAACAGAGTGTTTTTGAGGGGACTTGTTGCAAATGTTGGTTATAATAAAACAATTTTTGTTTTACCGGCAGGATACAGACCAATTGCCGCCACATCAGTAATTACAATTGGAAATGATCAACCTAAGAGGATACAGATTACTCCTGATGGAAACGTAATGCTGCTTTATTCAACTGCCGGCTGGCTTTCATTGGAGAATATTTCATTCAGAATAGATTAATTAAAACAATAAACAAGATGAAAAATCACAAAATATTAACAATTGCACTTTTAATCATTGTCTTATTCACTCACGAAGTTTCAGCCGGCTGGGTAATCTCGTCAGGAACAAAAGTCAGAGTTTCATCAGGAAGCTATGTGAAAACTGAGGGAAATTTGTCAATATTGGCAAATGGCAAAATTACCAATGACGGAGTACTTGGTTTGAAAGGAAATTTCAGCAATGAGGGCGAAGCCACGCTCGGAAGCGGAGTGTTTAATTTTACGGGAACCAATGCACAGTTGCTGACCGGGAACTTTGTACTTATGGATATGATGGTGCATTCCGGTTCTTCGGTTGAGATACTGCCCGGCACGCAGGTCACGGTAAACGGAACTGCTGCCAGTCTGAACGGAACATCCGGTATAATTGTCAGATCGGATCAAACAGGTTCCGGCTCTTTGATTCATAATACTTCAAATCTACAGGGTAGTGTTGAAGAATTCCTGACTTCGGAAAAATGGCACTACATCTCAGCACCCATATCAGATGCTGTGATAGGTTCATACTTGGATATTTATCTTATTGACTGGGATGAGCCGTCTGCTGGCTGGAGTTACCTTGTTGAGCCGTTAGCATTACCGTTGAATGCCGGAACAGGTTACGGTGTCTGGGCTTCTGACCAATATACCGGTAATACGACAATTAATTTTGCAGGCTCTTTAATTGCTGAAGATATTGTTTTGAATCTTGATTATTCGCCGGCAAGCACACAAACCGGCTGGAACCTCATCGGTAATCCCTTTTCTTCGGCAGTTGACTGGAATGCAAACTGGACGATGAACAATGTGGGTGGATGGGCTGTGATTTATGACAATGGCACTGACCGTGGCTGGAACCCATATTTGCCAGCGGGGTCTCAGTCATATAACAATAAATCCGACGGAATAATACCATTGACCCAGGGCTTTTGGGTCAGAGCAACAGGTGCCGGTGCAACTTTGACATTGCCTGCATCAGAAAGAATTCATAGTAATCAGCCTTTTTACAAAGAGGCATCTGAAGCGGAAGTCCCCACATTGCGGCTTTCAGTAGAGGGAAACAATAGTAACAGTGAAGCAGTTGTGATTCTTTTGCCTGAAGCAACTGACGGCTTTGACGAACTATATGACCTTGGAAAATTTAATGATAGCGAAGGTGCTCCTGCCTTGTATTCATTAATGGGAGAAAATGAGTTTGTCGTTAATGTTTTATCTTCTGGTTTTTCTTCTTCTTCCGACCCAAAAATCAATATGGGCTTTGAGATGGATGTTGCAGGGCAGTGTAAAATTTCTGCCGGAGGATTAGAAAGTTTTTCTTCTGAAACTCCCGTATATCTTGAGGATATGCTGGAAAACAATTTCATAGATTTACGACTCCAGCCGGAATATACATTTGTCACCAATCCATTGGATGAAGTTCAGCGTTTTGTATTGCATTTTTCCAATCCTGTTGGAGTGACAGAAAATCCACTGACAAACCGGATCAATATTTACGGTGGTAAAGGGTATATTTATATCTCAATGGATGAGCCGGTAACGGGTACGGCTAGAATATATGATATGCTTGGGCGGGAAGCAGGTAACATCAGGCTTGACGGTTCAACAAAATTTTACTCAATACCTTCAAAAGGTGAAACATATTATGTAGTAAGGATAATCGGCAATGAGGAAATCCGGAACAAAAAGGTTTATGTGTATTGATGAAACGACAGGAGAATTGATATTTATGTACATTTGTGAAATCAAATGAAGTATCAATGACCTTTGCGGAAAAAATCCTTGCTTTTAACAAATCACTTTCATTGGAAGGTACCAGGTTACCTGATGATATTGGAGTGCTGAATCCTTTTGCAGGTGAAAATCAGGCTTTAATCAATAGGCTGACAATTGCTTTCTACACGAAGTTTTATAATGATAACAATCAAAGAAAGCTGATACTTGGTATTAATCCAGGCAGGCTCGGTGCAGGAGCAACCGGCATTCCTTTCTCTGACACCAAAAGGCTTTCAGGTGATTGCGGAATTGAGGTAACAGATTTAAAAACTCACGAACCATCTTCAGTTTTTGTGTACGAAATGATAGATGCCTATGGTGGTGCCGGGCAATT
>JAOZOC010000383.1 GCA_029933495.1 Bacteroidales bacterium | reverse complement strand
TGTTATATGTTATTTCTTTGGATATTCCGGTGATATTGTGCCAGTAAGGTTAGGACGACTAAGGGTCTTATGTTTAATATGTTTGGTGAAATTGCTGCTGCTTTTATTAATTTAGTATTTTATCTCTTGATTGGCATTAATAGGTGTTTTGATTGATAAACACAAAGTGAGAAAACATGTCCGGTTGCTAACAAAAAATAGTCGTTTAAACTGCGGCACGCCCCAAATTCAAACCGTTATTACCAATACCTATTCAATTAACCATTTTATCAAAGGAATAAATGTTATGGTTTTACCATCAATTATTTCGATTTTTTCCATATTTCCCGTAATTATTGTAAGTTTTTCCGCTTTCAACTCAGTGGCAGCAGTAAGCAATGCTTTGACCTCTCTTTTGTAAGTTCCCGGATCATCAAGATTGTAAGAAACCTGAATTAATTCTGTTATGATATGATTTTTACGAATAACGAAATCAACTTCAACTTTGTTTTTAAAATAATACAATTCATAATTATTGAAATTTTTGCGTCTTAACAATTCCAATGCAACAACATTTTCATAAATAAAACCGGTATTTGTCGAGAAATCATCGGTAAGTGACTTAATAAAAGCGATGTCAATAACATAGCTTTTTCTGTTACGTATTGTTTCCTGCTTTTTAAATGAAAATTTTGATAGTGAGATTATTAAATATGCCTGCTCAAGATAATGAACATAGTTCTTAGCGGTATGCTCACTTCCCAATCCGAATATATTTTTAATCCTGTTAAAACTTATTTCCCTGGCATAATTATTTATCAGAAAAACGGCAATATCCTGAAATGTTCTTTGATGTTTAATGTTGTACCGCAACAATATATCACGATTTATTATTGAATGAAACAATCCGGATGCATATCGTATGGGATTTTCTCCTTTGACAATCTCAGGAAATCCCCCGGAATTAATATATTCATTAAAATGTTTCAGCATTAATCCTTTTTCAGATGTTGTCATATTTTGTTTGGCGTAATCAAACTTATGAAAACTTAGATATTCTTTAAATGAAAAAGGATAAAGCTCAAGATTTACAAACCTTCCTGTTAAATGTGACGAAATTTCACTACTTGACAGTTTTGAATTTGAACCTGAAAGAAAAATGTTTAATCCTTTACGGGCCAGTCTGTTAATAAATAAACTCCAGCCTTCAATATTCTGTATTTCATCAAAAAACAGGAAATCGAATTCATCATATATTGAATAAAGCAACTTTTCTATCTCCGATAGATCAGTTGAGTTTAAATTCAGAAGTCTTTCATCATCAAAATTCACATAAGCATAATTGCTGTTTCGTAATGATAAATGAGCAAGGGTTGATTTTCCCGAGCGTCTGACACCGGAAATAATTTTTATCAGTTTTGAATTTAAGAAATCAACCGGCACGTCTCTTTGAATAAACCCGGGAGAACTGTATTGCATTATTTCCTGTTTTTGATCTGCTATGGCCTGTTTTATTAATGCTGGCATTTGTTTGTTTTTTTTGCAAAAATAGCAATTATTCGCAATACAACTGCGAATAATTTTATATTTATTCGCAATGCAACTGCGAATAATATTAAATTCTTAATATTCTTAGCTCCTTAATAAATACTTAATGGTAACAATAAATACTTATTTTTGGGGTTCGGCTTTTCTTTCGGTTAGGTGTTCATCTTTTTACTCACCCTTCTGTAATGTTATGTTTTTTGTGCGATGTGTCGGTGTACAGTAATTGGTATTTCATCTTTCCTCTATTACACTATTCCCATTAAAAATATATACTTTTGTAAAAAAAACAAACTATGCCTGAACTTACACATACCGATGAAAAAGGAAAAGCCAATATGGTGGATGTGGGACATAAGCCCGACCAGATAAGGTCTGCACGCGCAGAAGGAAAGATAAAACTGAATCCTGAAACTGTTAAGCTGATAAGGGAAAATCAGATGAAGAAAGGAGACGTGCTTACGATCGCTGAAATTGCAGGTATCCAGGGCGGGAAAAAAACAAGTGAGCTAATCCCTCTCTGCCATCCCCTTGCAATAACAAAGATGGATGTTAAAGCTGAGCTTGTTGACGATGGGGTCGTTGTAAAAAGTATGGCGAAATGTATTGGCAAAACAGGAATTGAGATGGAGGCTCTGACTGCTGTTAATGTGGCTTTGCTTACGGTTTACGATATGTGTAAGGCAGTTGATAAATCTATGGAAATTGATGGTATCAGGTTGATTGAGAAAACAAAAGATGACATAAACTGATTTCAAATGAAACTCAAAGGAATTCATTTTATCGGAAATAAAACATCGCGGAAAGGTGACAGGCTTTTTTACGGTGTTGACCCTGTAAGGGTTGTGAATCTTGAACCTCCTTATGCTGATGCTGTTGAAGGAGAGATAAATGAAGCCGTTGAAAAAGCGGAAAAAGCGTTTGAAGTTTACAGGAAACTTTCACCTGAACGAAAAGCAGAGTTTCTTGAAGCAATTGCTGAGGAGATAATGAATCTTGGTGATGATTTGATTAATCGCTGTATGCAGGAGACGGCCCTAAGTTATGACAGACTTACGGGAGAACGAACAAGAACGGTAAATCAGTTAAAGCTGTTTGCAGAGGTTGTCCGTGAAGGCTCATGGGTTGAGGCCAGGATTGATAATGCCATTCCCGACCGTCAGCCGTTGCCGAAAAAAGATATAAGGCAAATGCAGATTCCTGTCGGGCCGGTTGCAGTTTTCGGAGCCGGAAATTTTCCTCTTGCTTTTACAGTTGCAGGAGGAGATACTGCTTCGGCACTTGCGGCAGGATGCCCTGTGGTTTACAAGGCTCATCCCGGCCATCCGGGTACCACGGAGATGCTTGGTTATGCAATGATGGAAGCAATATGGAAATCGGAAATGCCTGAGGGTGTTTTTTCACTGCTTCACGGTGTTTCTTCCGGTGTCGGAATGTCACTTGTTAATCACCCTTTGATTAAAGCGGTCGGATTTACAGGCTCGTACAGAGGAGGGAAAGCTTTGTTTGATGCGGCAGTAAGGCGCCCCGAACCGGTTCCGGTTTATGCCGAAATGGGTAGCACAAATCCGGTTTTTATCCTGCCCGGAGCCGTTGATAACAAGACTATGGAGATTGCCGACGGTTTGGTAACCTCATTCACTCTTGGTGTGGGACAGTTTTGTACTAATCCTGGAGTGGTTATTCTGTCGAAAAGCAGAAAGAGTGATGAGTTCATTGATTATCTGAAAGAAAAGATCAGGGAACAATCACCCGGTGTTATGCTTTCTGAAAGAATGAAATCCAATTTTGAGGAGGGAATATCCCAACTGAAAACAAAGTCGGAAATAGAACTGATTTCAGAAGGTGGCGAATCCTCCGGTGTCTGTGAAGCCACAACCTATCTGTTAAAAACCACTGCCGGACAATTTTTGAATGACGACTCTCTTGAACTGGAAGTTTTCGGACCGTCCACACTTATTATCCAGGCGGAAGGGAAACCAGACCTTTTAAGCATTGCGAAAAGACTACACGGCCATCTGACAGCTACAATCCATTGCAATGATGATGATGAGCTAAAACAGTATTCGGATTTGGCAGATATTCTGAGACAAAAAGCCGGCAGGCTCATAATAAATGATTTTCCAACCGGTGTAGAGGTCTGTCACTCAATGTTTCACGGAGGGCCGTTTCCGGCAACCACCGATGCACGGTTTACTTCCGTGGGAGCAGCGGCAATTAAAAGATGGGTACGGCCTGTCAGCTTCCAGAACTATCCCGGACATCTCCTTCCCGACGAACTTCGCGACAGCAATCCGTTGGATATTTGGAGATTGGTTGACGGAGAGTGGAAAAAGTAGAAGAGTAAATATTGGTTGTTGTATCTCATCAAAAAGAGAAACCGGACAAACAAGAGTCCGCCCGGTTTCAAAAAAACGAAAGTTTAACAAAGGTTATTTTACCACTACCTTCTTTGTAGT
>JAOZOC010000820.1 GCA_029933495.1 Bacteroidales bacterium | reverse complement strand
TCAACCCGGGTTATTTCTCCCACAGTAATCCCCGGATAAATAATCCCGGGCTCCAATGAAGAAACATCTTTCCCATGAATCATCAACTGTAGATTTGGATTTTCCATCTCTGCCCACCAAAACGGAGGCTCTACCCTGTCAATTTTCACATTCTGCGAAAAAAGTGACAATTGAATTAACACAAATAATATAAGCAGTTTGTATTTCATATTAGTGTTTTATGTTACTCAAAACTTCAACAAAAAGTTTTCAAAGATACAAAATCACTTCATTTACTCTTACTTCCAGGCATTTTTGCTCGATTGCCTACTCCGGGATCTGACATTTAAAAACTTTATTTCCTTTCTTTACACCCATACCTGAGTTTGGCAGCCAGATGTCATTTTTATCCGCATTATCCACCTGAGAGCTCATGTCAAAATCACTTGCGATATAACCATAGCTTCCGGCAGCAACTTTCCAATAATTATTTTTATCCAAATCGTTAACCACACCGTCATTATTTGCATCACCACCAACCATTCCCCATATATCAGGGGCAATCTCCTTGTAGCCATCTGCTCCTCCATAAACCTGGTCTGCTGATGTTGAGAAATCATAAGAATAAACGCCGTCGGTTTCAACAAGGGCATTTGCCGACATAACGGAAATATGATCACGGTGATAAATTACAACAAACAGTTGCTGATTAACTGCAACCTTAAACTGAAGGTCTTCCGAACCTCCTATTCCTATTACAACTCCATTTGAAGTCACAAAAGCAGCCTGCCTTTCAATCGTTGTTGATGATGTCGCAGAACCGGCATCGGCAGCATCACGCAGCTCAATCAATATCCAGTCGGTAACATTTATTCCGGGAACTGCAACCACACTTTCACCTCCGCCATAATACCACGGATATGTTGAATACGGTTGCCACAGCGGAATTATTCCACTGTTATTCAGGTCGGGTTCCATTGAATTACCGTTGAAAGGACCTTCAAGAAAAATCTTAAGATTCAGAGTTATTGCCGATTCAATAACAT